>CAMNWW010000012.1 GCA_946566415.1 uncultured Lachnospiraceae bacterium
GTTAAGAAGCTTCGGGGGAATCTTGACCTTGGACTTTTCATCTCGCTGTGCTTCCTGGCGACGATCGGATTTGCAGTGGATCTGCAGCAGTTCCTTGGTTCTGCGCTGATGATGACGCTGTACGTATTCTTCATGCTGATTGGCTGTACGGTGCTGCACTTTGTCATTTGCCGTCTGTTCAAGATCAAGTACGAATACGTTCTTCTTTCTATGGTCGGATGTATCGTAGACGGACCGACAGCGTCATTGACCGCTGCAGGCGGAAACTGGAAGTCGCTGATAAACGTAGGATTGATTATGGGCGTTATTGCCGGCGCATGCGGAAACTATGTGGGAATTTTCGTCGCCTACGCCGTAAAAGCACTATGCGGATTATGATTTCTTTGCATTTGAGAGAGCCGGTCTTGTGTAGTATATAGCATTTACTGTGGTAAAACGAAGCGATAAAGTTTCTCAAAAAAATGTTTCCGTGCGCCGCTGTATATGGTAGAATAATATTGTCAATAAGGTGTTGTCCCGTCATCCTGGCGGTCTGCGCATTGCCGTACTGACAGTCAATGCTGAAAGAAGAAAGAAACATTATGGGAAATTTATTATATCGAACGCTGCGTGAAAATGTTGTCGACGAGATTCGGATAAAAATTTTAAACCGGGAATTAAAGCCCGGAGAGCGAATTGTAGAACAAAGTCTTGCACAAGAGCTTGGTGTAAGCCGCGGACCGATCCGGGAAGCGCTAAGGCAGCTTGAACAGGAAGAGCTGGTCGAATATAAGAGGAATGTTGGATGTTCGGTCAAGCAGGTAACATTAGAGAATATTTATGAGGTCTATTTGCTTCGGGCAACATATGAGATTCTGTCGGTAAAACTATGCAACGGAGAATTTACGGACGAAGACATCAGTAGGATGGAATATATTCTGGCACAAATGAAGACCCTGGAACCGGAGAACGACACAGACGAGGAAAATGCAAGGCTGGCGGAGCTGGACAATGCATTGCATTTGCTCATTGTAGAGAAGTGCGGTATGAACCGGGTGATCAAGTTGTGGAAAGAATTGTATTATGGGGATCTCATCAGTCTCTATGCCGGGAATTCTGATAAAAAGGACGGAATCGAAAGGCAGTATATGGTACACAAGAGGATCGTTGATCTGTGCCGGATCGGTGATAAAGAAAAAATTTGCAAAGCGCTTTCTAACCACTATATGAAGACGGTAAAACGTTTAATAGAGGAAGGAAATATACCGGAACATCCGTTGAAGTATGATATGTTTTAAAAGGCATCCCCATGGGAACCCATGTTACTTAAACAAGGGCTCCTGCGGGGTGCGTTTTTGTTTGTAAGAATTTCTTCTCATGGCTGTATAAGAATGTCTTTATCCAGCGCCATGAAGGTGAAAATGCCTTCTGCAATCAGATTTCCATCCTGGTCTTTGACGGATACTTCGTAGACAAGGAGTTTTTTTCCGCACTTTAGCTCCCGTGCTTCCCCGTATAGACGGGAAGTGTTAAGCGCAGGGCGAAGATAGTGGATATTTCCGTCGACCGTAGTGACGCAGGGGGTGCGGGTGCGGGCCGCCGCGCCGCATGTGATGTCCCCCAATGTAAAGATACATCCGCCGTGCACGGAACCTACAGGGTTAAGGAATAAATCTTCAATGATCATTTCCGAACGGGCGCTTCCGGCGCCTCTTTCAATAATATGCAGATTTAAAAGATCGGCAAAAGGATTGCCTGCGATAACGGGATCCAGATTCTTCTTATCTTTAATATCATTCATAACAGTTTCCTCCACAGAAAACAGGGCTTTTGACCCTTGGCATCACTATTTTAGTGGAATTTGCAGAAATTTTCAATATTTTAGTGAAAGAATGAAAATATCATCATTTCCAGCGACTTTCGTGAAGAGTAGAATACCAAATAAGAATTTTAATCGACATGGTATTCAAGAAAGGAGAAATAAGGATGAGCAATCAATTATTACAGGAAGCGTTGGAAATGCAGGGAGAATTGTCAGGATGGAGGCAGAGCCTTCATCGAATTCCGGAGATTGGAACATCTCTTCCTAAGACAGTGGATTTTGTGACGTCAAGACTGGATGAAATGGGGATCTCGTATGAGGTTTATGAGGAATGTTCCTGTGTGTCGGCGGTCATCGGAAACGGCGGGAAATGTATCCTGCTGCGCGCCGATATGGACGCGCTTCCGATATGCGAGGAGTCAGAAGTGCCGTTTGCATCGGATAATGGGTGTATGCATGGATGCGGGCACGATATGCATGCCGCAGCTCTTCTGGGAGCGGCAAAACTTTTAAAGGCTCATGAAAATGAACTGAAAGGGACAGTAAAACTGATTTTCCAGTCCGGGGAAGAAATTTTTGCGGGGGCGCGGGCCGCAGTCGAGCACGGGATATTGGAAAATCCGAAGGTAGATATGGCGTTTGGCATGCATGTTTTTGCAGAACTGGATATGAAGACAATACTTTATGGACTTTATCCCATGGCGGCAGTTTATGGTTTTAAGATTACGGTGGAAGGAAAAGGAGCCCATGGGTCGGCGCCGGAAGGAGGCGTAGATCCGATCACTGTCGGGGCGCATATCCTGCTGGGTCTCCAGGAACTGATCTCCAGAGAAGTCTCGGCCTTGGAAAACGCGGCGCTGACCATCGGTCATTTTGAAGGCGGAAGCGCGGCGAATATCATTCCCCAGTCGGCAGTGCTGGAGGGAACTCTGCGTACATTTAAACCCGAGATCCGAGAGTTCTTGATCCAGAGGATCCATGAGATTACAGAAACCGTCGCAAGAGCATACCGTGCTTCGACAAAAATCGAGGTCCTGAGCGACGTGCCGGCCGTCGTCTGTGACCCTGAGGCGATGGAGGCGGCGTGTGCGAGCGCCAAAAAGGTGGACGGGGATCTGACGATAGCTCCTGAGTTTAAGGCGATGGGATCCGAGGACTTTTCATATTATTCAGAAAAAGTGCCTTCCGCGTTCATGTGTATCGGGGCAGGAGTTGAAGATAGATCAAAATGGCAGCCCCAGCATAATCCGAAGATACTGTTCAATGAGGGGGAACTTCCCCTTGGCGCCGCAATCTACGCGCAGGTGGCCATGGATTATCTGGAAAATAAATAAAGACATCCGTTATTACAGATTTAACCTTTTTCTAAAATTGTAAATTACCTCTTTTCTTTTTCTGCGATATGTTGTATCATAGATGACGTAGCACTAAATATAGTGGGGAGTGCGAGGGGCACATCAAGATTTGGTACGTGAAGAAAGAGGAGAGTCAAATGGATTTAGAAGTGAAGACAAAGGTTATCAAGCGGAACGGCGTGGAAGTTGATTTTGACCTGGAGAAGATCGTGAATGCGATCAAGAAAGCGAATAAAGAGATAGATAACCTTCATCAGATGAATGATTTTCAGATCATCGCGATTGCGGACAAGATTGCGCAGCTCGCTCAGGAATCAACCCATGCGGTGCATGTGGAGGATATCCAGGATATGGTAGAGACGGGGATCATGGAGATGCGCGGTTATGAAGTGGCGCAGAAGTATGTGCGTTACCGCTATAAAAGAGAGATGAGCCGGAAGTCTAATACAACGGACGACGGGATACTGGCGCTTTTGGAACAATTGAACGAAGAGGTTAAGCAGGAGAATTCCAATAAGAATCCGGTCATTAATTCTACGCAGCGGGATTATATGGCGGGTGAAGTGAGCAAGGATCTGACGCGTCGTATTCTCCTTCCGGAAGATATTGTGCGGGCACATGAGGAGGCGGTTATTCATTTTCATGATATGGATTACTTTGCACAGAAGGAGCATAATTGTGACTTGATCAATTTGGAAGATATGCTCCAGAACGGTACAGTAATCAGCGAGACTATGATCGAGAAGCCCCATAGTTTTTTTACGGCATGCAATGTGACTACGCAGATCGTGGCCCAGGTCGCGAGTAATCAGTATGGCGGTCAGTCTTTCAGCTTGTCGCATATCGCTCCGTTTGTAGACGTGAGCCGTCAAAAGCTCCGCAAGGGAGTAATCGAGGAACGCAAAGAATCCGGAGAGTCCTTGGACGAGGAGATCATCAATAAAGTGACGGAGCGCAGGCTCCGCGAAGAGGTTAAAAGCGGGATTCAGACGATCCAGTATCAGCTTATTACGCTGATGACCTGTAACGGGCAGGCGCCGTTTGTCACGATATTCATGTATCTGGACGAAGTGCCAAAAGGGCAGACACGGGACGACCTTGCCATGATCATTGAGGAAGTCCTCAAACAGAGGATGCAGGGAGTAAAGAATGAAAAGGGCGTCTGGATCACCCCCGCGTTTCCGAAGCTGATCTATGTGCTTGACGAGGACAATATAGATGAAGATTCCCAATATTGGTATCTTACGGAGCTGGCGGCAGAGTGCACGGCGAAACGGATGGTGCCGGATTATATTTCCGCAAAGATGATGCGGGAATTGAAACAGGGAGACGTTTATACCTGTATGGGGTGCCGTTCTTTCCTAACTGTAGAGGATTCCCAGAGAAATGCGGACGGAAGCCATAAGTTTTACGGAAGATTTAACCAGGGGGTAGTTACGATCAACCTGGTGGACGCAGCGTGCGCGTCCGGCGGGGATATGGATAAGTTCTGGGAGATCTTGGACGAGAGGCTGGAGCTTTGCCACCGCGCTCTGCGCTGCCGGCATGAGCGCCTTCTCGGCACGGTTTCCGACGTGGCTCCGATCCTTTGGCAGCACGGCGCGCTGGCACGTCTGGAAAAAGGAGAGAAGATCGACAAACTGTTATATAACGGATATTCTACGATTTCGTTGGGATATGCAGGGCTTTATGAGATGTGTATGAGAATGCTGGGCAAGTCCCATACGGATCCAGAGGCGAAGCCGTTTGCTCTTGCGGTTATGCAAAGGCTGAATGATAAATGTGCCGAGTGGAAAGCGGCGGAGAACATCAGCTACTCTGTTTATGGAACACCGATGGAATCCACTACTTACCGTTTCGCAAAGGCTCTGCAGCGCCGTTGGGGAATTATTCCTGGCGTGACAGATAAGAATTATATCACGAACAGCTATCATGTCCATGTGTCTGAAGAGATCGACGCCTTCCAGAAGCTGAAATTTGAGTCTGATTTCCAGAAATTATCACCGGGCGGGGCGATCAGCTATGTGGAAGTGCCGAATATGCAGCAGAATATCCCGGCAGTCCTTTCGGTCATGAAATTTATCTACAATAATATTATGTATGCGGAGCTGAATACCAAGAGTGATTACTGCGAGTGCTGCGGATATGACGGAGAGATCCAGATCAAGGAAGATGAGTCAGGGAAGCTGATCTGGCGCTGTCCGAACTGTGGAAACGAGGATGAGAATAAGATGTTTGTGGCAAGAAGGACCTGCGGCTATATTGGGACGCAGTTCTGGAACCAAGGGCGTACACAGGAAATCAAAGACCGCGTGCTGCATCTATAATATTGCATGAGTTTACCAAGGTTTCTGCCAGGGCGGAGGGGCGATTATGAATTATGGAAATATAAAAAAATGTGATATTGCGGACGGTCCGGGGGTCCGGGTAAGCCTATTCGTCTCAGGATGCCGCCATCACTGTAAGGGATGCTTTAACGCGGAGACGTGGGATTTTCATTATGGGCAGCCGTATACCAAAGAGACGGAGACGGAGATTCTGGAGGCGCTTGCGCCTTCCTATATCCAGGGATTCACCTTGCTTGGCGGAGAGCCGTTCGAGCCGGAGAACCAGGCTGTGCTTGCCGGACTTGTGAAAAAAGTGAGGGAAGTTTTCCCTAAAAAGGATATCTGGTGCTATACAGGATATCTTTATGATGTGGACCTGATTCCGGGAGGAAAGGTATTTACGGAATACACTAAGGAGATGCTTTCCTGCATCGATGTGCTGGTGGACGGCGAATTTGTGGAGGAGAAAAAAGACATCACGCTTCGATTTCGCGGAAGCAGCAATCAGCGGATTCTGGAGATCGGGAGGAGGAGTCTGCGTGAAAACAGTATATGAAGTCATGCATGGCGAACGGTGCGTGGCCAGCGTTGATATGCAGGGGCATTGTAAAATCTACGAGGAGAATTTTATGCCCTTTCACCTATGGCTGGATGATTCGGATGAAGAGATTGATACGCTGGTAAATAATGTGTCGAACTTTAACTACTGGTGTGCCACCCGGATTCTGACTCTGGACAGGCAGTATGCGAAAGAAATCTTAAACAGTATCGGGGCAAGCCAGGCTGTGACGGACAGGGAGCGGGCGCAGATCGCTCTGTCCTATCGCTGTGTGTCACTGACGGATATTTACTGGGTGAGAAGGCAGGGAGAACAGGTAAGGTTTCAGGATGTGAATCTGTACGACAATCATTTGAGCAACGCATTTATAGATGTTTCGCTGAGGGGAAAGCAGATTACGGCACAGAACGACGAGCTGGCACAGGATTTGTCGACGAATGGCGGTTTCCCAAAAGCGTGGCTGAGAACGGGAAATGGATTTCAGCTGCTGAAGGACGGTGGAATGGACGCGGTGGAGCGGGAAATCCTGGCGAGCAGAATCTGTCAGTGTTTTGACTGCCGTCAGGTGTTTTACAGGGAGTTCTTCTATGACGGCCAGAAGGTATCCGCAAGTGAGATTATGACCTCGAAGGAGTATTCCATTGTCTCAAGGGAAGCATTTGAAATTTATGCGGTAAATCATGATATAGATCCGCTGAAATATATACTGGAATTAGACGGGTATTCTTACCATATGATGAACCTGCTGGATTATCTGGTGGGAAATACGGACCGCCATTGGGGAAATTGGGGACTTCGGGTAGATAACCGGACAAATCGGCCTGTCGGCCTGCATGCGCTGATGGATTTCAACAGGGCCTTTTCTGCCTATGAGACGGTGGATGGCGCCTCTTGCCTGACTGCCAGACCCCGGATCCTGACGCAGAGAGAAGTAGCAAAGGAAGCGGCGGCAAAGATTGGGCTGAATCAGAAAGCGGAGATAGAAGCCGGGTGGTTTACCGGACGGGAGCGGGAATATGAGATGTGCATGAGGCGACGCGAAATTTTGCTTCGTGCGGCAGAAGAGGATAGTGTGGACGTATAGCTCGCGATACGATGAAAAAGACAAAGACAACAAGAAAAAAGACATCTCCTGCGGGAGATGTCTTTTTGGAGGAAACGGGTCTAAAAAGTGTTATTACCCGACAGCCCCATTCTATTGCGAAGTATTCAGACTACTGATAGATCGGTTTGTTTTCATATTTAGGTTCCGACGTTGCCTGGATGTGCAGTTTTTTAAATAACTGTACATCCGTATTCGCCAGCATGACGGAAGTATGCGCTTGGCATCCTTTGAGGTTCGGAACCTGGCTGAGAGCGAGCTGCGCCGCCTTGTCGGTCGCGGCGCTGATCGACAGGGCGATCAGTGTCTCGTTGATATGCAGGCGGGGATTGCGGCTTCCCAGATACTCGGTCTTGACCTTCTGGATAGGTTCGATCGCTACAGGTGATATTACATGTGTTTCGTGGTCGATGCCCGCCAGATCTTTTAAAGCGTTCAGTATCAAGGCGGCGGACGCGCCCAGGAGCTTGGATGTCTTTCCGGTTATGATCTTTCCGTTCGGAAGCTCAAGAGCGGCGGCGGGACCGTCCGTCTCCTCAGCGCGCCTGAGCGCCGCGTCCACAACTTTGCGGTCATGGACCGTGATTCCGGTCTGGTTCATAAGAAGTTCGATCTTGTACGCCTCATCTCTGGGACAGCTTCCTGTCAGGAAACGGTTCATGGTGTCATAGTAACGCCTGATGATCTCCTGAAGAGAGGCTTCACGGCATACCTCGTCGTCGCTGATGCAGCAGCCGGCCATATTTACGCCCATATCAGTGGGAGATTTATAGGGGCTGCTTCCGTAAATACGTTCAAAAATTGCGGAAAGAACAGGGAAAATCTCCACGTCACGGTTATAATTTACAGTAGTAACGCCGTAGGCATCCAGATGGAACGGGTCGATCATATTAATATCATTGAGATCGGCAGTAGCGGCTTCGTAGGCGAGATTGACCGGGTGTTTCAGCGGGATATTCCAGATGGGGAATGTCTCGAACTTGGCGTATCCGGCCCGGATCCCTCTCTTGTGTTCATGATAGAGCTGGGACAGGCAGGTCGCCATCTTGCCGCTTCCTGGACCTGGGGCAGTGACGACTACCAGAGGGCGGGATGTCTCGATATATTCATTTTTTCCGTAACCTTCGTCGCTGACGATCAGAGGGACGTTGGAAGGATAGCCCTTGATTACATAATGCAGATATACTTTAATGCCCAGCTCTTCCAGGCGTCCCCTGAATAGGTCGGCGCTGTTCTGGCCAGAATACTGGGTAATCACGACACTTCCCACGAACAGACCGTTGGACTCAAACTCGTCTTTCAGACGCAGGACGTCCGTATCATAAGTAATCCCTAAGTCTGCGCGCATCTTGCTTGCTTCAATATCGGAGGCGCTGATGACGATAACGATCTCGGCAGCGTCAGAGAGCTCTTTGAGCAGACGAAGCTTGCTGTCAGGACAAAAGCCCGGCAGTACGCGGGAGGCATGGTAGTCGTCAAATAATTTTCCTCCAAATTCCAGATACAATTTATTGTCGAACTGGTCGATCCGATCACGGATATGCGAAGACTGCATTTTCAGATATTTATTGTTGTCAAACCCCGTTTTCATGTAATTCCATCCTTCTCTAAACTATATTTTATGTATGTGTAAAACTGACTATACTAGTATACTATATAACATTATGATTTTACAATCTTTTCACAATCTTTTTATTGATTTATAAATATAGGGTACTTATAATAGAGGAGATGATGTGTAGGAGGATACTTATGGATAACCAGAATAATAAAAACAACCCCAACAACAGGAATAACAGACAGGGTTTCAGCATGATGTTCTTTGTTGCCGTTATGATGTTGATCCTTGTTTTTTCTTTTTTTCAGCTCCGGGAGGACTCCAGTGATAAAAAGATCACATATGACGAGTTTTTAAAAATGGTGGATGCGGGCGATGTAAAGAAGGTAGTCGTGCAGTCTGACCGGATTGTGATTACACCGAAGAGTGAGAAGGGCGAAGAGGAATCTGGAGGCGCAGGGCTTTTCGGCGGCGGGAACGAGTATTATACAGGTATTGTAGATGACGATAGTCTGTCGCAGAGGCTATACCGTGCAGGAGTCGAGTATGAACAGGAAATTCCGGATTCTACCGCTCTCTATATTCTGAATTTTATCGGAGTTTTTGCACCGATCATCATTCTTGTGGTGTTCGCTGTCGTCATGATGCGGCGGATGTCAAAGGGCGGCGGTGTGATGGGTATCGGGAAGAGTAATGCGAAGATGTATGTGGAGAAATCTACCGGCGTAACGTTCAGGGATGTGGCGGGTCAGGACGAAGCAAAAGAATCTTTACAGGAGGTGGTGGATTTCCTGCACAATCCGGGGAAATATACTGGGATTGGAGCTAAACTTCCCAAGGGCGCGCTGCTTGTGGGACCTCCGGGAACCGGAAAGACGCTTTTGGCAAAGGCGGTGGCGGGTGAGGCGAACGTCCCGTTCTTTTCTCTGTCAGGCTCCGCGTTTGTAGAGATGTATGTCGGCGTGGGAGCGTCCAGGGTCCGCGATCTGTTTAAACAGGCCCAGCAGATGGCGCCGTGTATCATTTTTATTGATGAGATCGACGCGATCGGCAAAAGCCGGGACACGCAGCTTGGAGGAAACGACGAGCGGGAGCAGACGCTCAATCAGCTTCTGGCGGAGATGGATGGATTTGACACGAATAAGGGACTTCTTCTGCTTGCGGCTACCAACCGTCCTGAGATTCTGGATCCGGCGCTTTTGCGTCCAGGGCGTTTTGACAGACGTATTATCGTTGACAAGCCTGATTTAAAGGGAAGAATCGATGTGCTTAAGGTGCATTCCAAGGATGTCAGGATGGACGAGACTGTGAATCTTGAGGAGATTGCATTGGCGACTTCCGGCGCAGTAGGCTCCGACCTTGCCAATATGATCAATGAGGCTGCGATCAATGCAGTCAAAGGCGGAAGGAATGTAGTTTCACAACAAGATTTGTTTGAAGCTGTAGAGGTAGTCCTGGTAGGAAAAGAGAAGAAGGACCGCATTATGAGCCAGAAGGAACGGCGTATCGTTTCTTATCATGAAGTGGGCCATGCGCTGGTGAGCGCGCTTCAAAAAGACGCGGAGCCGGTTCAGAAGATTACGATCGTTCCCAGAACGATGGGCGCGCTTGGGTATGTGATGCAGACGCCTGAGGAGGAAAAGTTCCTGAACACGAAAGCGGAGCTGGAGGCAATGCTGGTAGGTATGCTGGGCGGCCGCGCGGCGGAGGAGATTATATTTGACACGATCACGACGGGAGCGTCTAATGATATTGAGAAGGCGACTAAGATTGCCCGCGCTATGGTGACGCAGTACGGTATGTCAGAGCGGTTTGGCATGATCGGACTGGAGTCGGTGCAGAGCCGGTATCTGGACGGACGCCCGGTCATGAACTGCGGCGAGGCGACAGCGGCCCAGATTGACGAGGAAGTCATGAAGATGCTGAAAGGAGCCTACGAAGAGGCGAAGCGTCTTCTTTCTGAACATAAGGAGACGATGGATGAGATCGCAGGATTCCTGATTGAGAAGGAGACGATTACAGGGAAAGAGTTCATGAAGATCTTCCGCAAGTGCGAGGGACTTCCGGAGCCGGAGGAGTCGGAAGACGGGAACGAGAAGGATACGCATGAGAAAGAACTAGAAAAGCCAGATGGGGAAGAAACGCGCCAGGAGGGGGCGGTTCCGCCGCCTGCGGTAAAGACAGACGAACATGGATTTATTCTTCCACAGTAGCATAGGAATCCTTGGAAATATCAGCATAGTCTGGAGTGATCCGGCTATGCTGTTTTCACTAATTTTTGGAGCAGATTAATTTACAAAAAGGAGGTATCTCTATGAACGAACAACAACAAAAGAGTTTTCGGTTTGTAATTGCTGTGTCTGTAGCGGGTGTAATTGCAACGCTATTGGTTCCCGTGGTGTTTCATTTTATTTTTTGATATTTTTATCGCTCCATTTTTAAGATATATTCTAAAAATCAATATTTCAGCTAATCTCGAAGAATTTTGTACGCCTGCCTTTCTAATGCGGCCCATAGGAAGGGATTTCTTATACTTGCAATACTTTCCTCTTCCTAAAGAATAATTATGTGATATGGGTTGTATTTTTTATACATTTACAATATAATAAAAATGTGATTATAAAACACAAAAACTTCAATAAAAATGTGAAGGAGTGTATCTATGGAACGAGTGATTTTGAATAAGCTGCTGGATTGGAAGAATTCACCTTACCGCAAACCGCTGATTTTAAAGGGTGTGCGTCAGGTGGGCAAGACTTGGGTCCTCAAAGAATTCGGCAGACGTTACTATGAAAATACAGCCTACTTTAACTTTGATGAAAACGAGGAATATAAGCAGTTTTTCGAGAGCACCAAGGATGTAGATCGCATTCTGCAGAATCTAATGCTGGCCAGTGGACAGAAGATTGTGCCAGAAAAGACACTCGTTCTCTTCGATGAGGTACAGGACTGCCCTAAGGTTATCAATTCTATGAAGTATTTCTGTGAGAATGCTCCGCAGTATCATATTGCCTGTGCCGGTTCTTTGTTGGGGATTGCCTTGGCAAGGCCATCCTCCTTCCCGGTGGGCAAGGTCAACTTCATGCAGATCGACCCTATGAACTTCATGGAATTCCTGCTCGCCAACGGCGACGAAAATCTCGCCAAGTATCTGGAGAGCGTGGATACTATCGAGCCGATTCCTGATGCCTTTTTTAATCCACTCTATGAGAAATTGAAGATGTACTATGTCACAGGCGGTATGCCGGAACCAGTGCTTATGTGGACGGAAGCACGAGATGTCTCTGCTATGCAGGAAGCCCTGTCCGGGATTATCGGCGCTTACGAGCGTGACTTTGCCAAACATCCCAACATCAGCGAGTTCCCGAAGATCTCTATGATCTGGAAGTCCATACCGTCCCAGTTGGCAAGGGAGAATAAGAAATTTATCTATAAGGTGGTTAAAGAGGGGGCCCGGGCCCGGGAATATGAGGATGCGTTGCAGTGGCTGGCGGATGCCAGGCTGGTGCACAAAATCTACCGCAGCACTGCTCCTGACTTGCCGATAGCAGCCTATGATGATCTGTCTGCATTTAAGATCTATTTGGTGGATGTAGGGCTGCTCCGCCGTCTGGCTCAACTGGCGCCCACGGCCTTCGGAGAAGGCAATCGTCTGTTCACCGAGTTCAAAGGCGCACTGACTGAGAATTTTGTGCTGCAGACCTTAATCACGCAGTTTGAAGTAGTTCCCCGGTACTGGAGCCAGAATAATCCGCCCTATGAGGTGGATTTCCTTATCCAGCGGGAGAATGATATTTTCCCCGTAGAGGTCAAGTCCGAGACCAACACCGCCGGCAAGAGCCTGAAGAAATTCAAGGAGCTGTTCCCGGACCAAGTCAAACTCCGTGTAAGGTTCTCTCTGAACAATTTGAAACTGGACGGCGATGTGCTGAACATCCCGTTATTTATGGCTGACCAGACGGATCGGCTGATTGGACTGGCGTTGGAACAACGACGAGTTGACACACATAATTAACTCCACGGAGAATCGTGGAACGCCTTCTTTTTTTCTTGTATGATTAAGCGATAGAAGGTATAATAAATAATATGGAAAATCAGATGTTTGTTATAGAAGAAGAATTAAAAAAGCTGCCCGCAAAGCCGGGAGTCTATCTGATGCATGACGAGAAAGATGAGATCATCTATGTGGGGAAGGCGATCAGCCTGAAGAACCGGGTACGCCAGTATTTCCAGAGCAGCCGCAATAAAGGAGCCAAGATCGAGCAGATGGTGACGCATATCACCAGGTTTGAATATATTGTGACGGATTCAGAATTAGAAGCGTTGGTGCTGGAATGCAATTTGATCAAGGAGCATCGTCCGAAATATAATACAATGCTTATGGACGATAAGAGTTACCCGTTCATTAAGGTGACGGTGAACGAGGCTTATCCCCGGGTCATGATGGCAAGACGGATGGTAAAAGATAAGGCGAAATATTTTGGCCCATATACCAGCATGACAGCGGTGAAGGATACGATTGAGCTGATACGTAAGCTTTACCATGTCAGGAGCTGCCGGCGGAACCTTCCTAGGGATGCAGGGAAGGAGCGCCCGTGCCTGTATTACCATATTAAACAGTGCGACGCCCCATGCCAGGGGTACATTTCTCAGGAGGCGTACCAAAAGTCCATTGACGAGGTGCTTCGTTTTCTTGGCGGAAGTTACGAGGGTATATTAAAGGAGCTGGAAGAAAAGATGCTTGCCGCCTCCGAGGAAATGGAATTTGAGCGGGCGATAGAGTACCGTGAACTGATCAGCAGTGTCAAGCAGATTGCCCAGAAGCAGAAGATTACAAATACAGGAGGAGAGGACAGGGATATTATAGCCCTTGCAAGAGAGAGGGAAGACGCGGTAGTCCAGGTTTTCTTTATCCGAGGCGGCAGGCTGATCGGACGGGACCATTTCTACCTGAAGCTTGCCGAAGGGGATGAGGAGAGTGAGATCCTTGCCAGCTTTATCAAACAGTTTTATGCCGGAACTCCGTATATTCCCGGAGAACTGATGCTTCCGCAGGAAATAGAGGAACAAGAGATCATAGAAGAATGGCTGGGAGGTAAAAGAGGCCACAGGGTTCATCTGCGGGTTCCCAAAAAAGGCGAGAAGGAAAAACTCGTAGAACTGGCCGCCAAAAATGCCGAGATGGTCCTGAGCAAGGATAAGGAAAGGCTGAAACGTGAAGAAGGAAGAACGATCGGAGCGGTCAAAGAGATTGAAAAGCTGTTGAATCTTTCAGGAATTGTACGAATGGAGGCGTTTGATATCTCCAATACGAATGGTTTTGCATCCGTAGGTTCCATGATTGTGTATGAGAAAGGAAAGCCGAAACGGAACGATTACCGTAAGTTTAAGATCAAAGGTGTGAAAGGCGCGGACGACTATGCAAGTATGCAGGAAGTTCTCACCCGTCGTTTCCAGCATGGGATGCAGGAACAGAAGGAAGGGAAAGAGCTTGGAAGTTTTAATGTGTTTCCGGATCTGATCTTGATGGACGGCGGGAAAGGCCAGGTGAACGTGGCGCTTGAAGTACTGGATAAATTAAAGCTTACGATTCCGGTCTGCGGGATGGTGAAGGACGACCGCCACAGGACAAGAGGTCTTTATTATCAGAATACAGAGCTTCCTATCGACCGTAATTCCGAGGGCTTTCGGCTGATCACCCGTATTCAGGATGAAGCGCACCGTTTTGCTATTGAATTTCATAGAAAGCTCCGCAGCCAGGGACAAGTACATTCGATTCTGGACGACATTCCTTCGATAGGACCTGCAAGGCGAAAAGCATTAATGAAAAATTATGCAAGCCTGGAAGAATTAAAAAGCGCGGAAATCGAAGAATTAAGAAAAATTCCGTCAATGGATGAAAAGGCTGCAAAAAGCGTATATTATTTTTTTAGAGGAGAGAAAGAAAAGAAATAGAAGGAGAGGATTATTATGGGAGTACATTTACAAAAGATTGTTCAGAAGATGAATCTGAAAAATCTTACGCCGGAGATCGACATGACGGATAAGGAAGTGGAGGTTCCGGACGTGAACCGTCCGGCGCTGCAGTTGGCAGGCTTTTTTGACCATTTTGCCGCGAACCGGGTTCAGATGATCGGATATGTAGAGTACACATATTTGGAAACATTGACGCCGGAGTATAAAGAAAAAATTTATGACACCATATTGTCATATGGGAGTCCTTGTTTTGTTTTTTGCAGGAATCTGGTGCCGGAAGAAATATTTTTGAAAAAGGCGGTTGAGTATAATATACCGGTATTTAATACGGAAAAGGATACGACCTCTTTCATGGCGGAGATTCTCCGCTGGCTGAAAGTGGAACTTGCCCCATGCATTTCTATTCATGGCGTTCTGGTGGACGTATACGGCGTCGGGGTGATGATTATGGGCGAGAGTGGAATCGGAAAGAGCGAGGCGGCGTTGGAGCTGATTCAGAGAGGACATCGGCTTGTGACGGACGATGTGGTAGAGATCCACAAAGTAAGCGACGATACATTGGTGGGGACCGCGCCGGATATCACGCGTCATTTTATTGAACTGCGCGGAATCGGAATCATTGATGTGAAGACACTGTTTGGCGTACAGAGTGTAAAAGAAACGCAGAACATTGACCTGGTTATTACGCTGGAAGACTGGAACAAGGATAAAGAGTACGACAGAATGGGGCTTACGGAAGAGTATACTGAGTTCTTAGGAAACAAGGTTGTATGCCACAATATACCTATCCGTCCTGGGAGAAACCTGGCGGTAATCGTGGAGTCCGCTTCAATTAACCACAGGCAGAAACAGATGGGATATAATGCCGCGCAGGAACTGTACCGCCGTGTGCAGGAAAATTTGAGAAAAAAATAAAAAGGGGGCGAAAAGAATGAAATGCTGCTTAGGGATAGATGTCGGCGGGACATCGGTAAAAATGGGGCTGTTCCGGTACGACGGGAATATCCTGGACAAATGGGAGATTACGACGAGGACCCAGAACCAAGGGGAGGCGATATTGGGGGATATATCCAAATCCATCAAGGAAAAAGTGGAAGAGCACAAGATTCCGAAGGAGGATATCCTGGGAATCGGGATGGGAATTCCGGCTCCGGTCACCGGGGACGGGATCGTTTACCAGACAGCGAACCTAGGATGGGGTTATAAAGAAGTGAAGCGGGAGATGGAGGAGTTTATAGGTTATCCTGTATTTGTTGCAAACGACGCCAACGTAGCGGCGCTTGGCGAGATGTGGCTCGGCGGCGGAAGAGGGCATAAGAATCTGGTGGTGGTTACTTTAGGAACAGGCGTGGGCGGCGCGATCATCGTGGGCGGAGAATGCGTTGTAGGAAGCCACGGAGGCGCCGGAGAGATTGGACACATTACTGTGAATTATGACGAGACAGAAACCTGCGGCTGCGGACGATGCGGCTGCCTGGAGCAGTATGCATCAGCGACGGGAATTGCCCGTCTTGCAAGGAGGAGATTGAAAGCAGACGATACGCCAAGCATCCTCAGAGAGGAAAAACGTGTTACCGCGAAAGATGTGTTTGACGCGGTAAAAGAGGGGGATCCGGTGGCAGGCGAGATCGCGTCCGAGTTCGGGAGGTATCTGGGTTATGCACTCGCCAATGTCGCCGCAGCCTGCGATCCGGGAGTTATCGTAATCGGCGGCGGGGTCTCAAAGGCAGGACCGGCGCTTCTTGGATTCATTGAGCGGCCTTTCCGCGAGAGAGCATATATTTCTAATATGAACACAGCGTTCGCGCTGGCTCAATTAGGGAATGACGCAGGGATCTGCGGAGCGGCAAAGCTGGTCTTAAAGTAAAAAGAGATGAAAAAGAGGAAAAATATAAAAGGTCTTATAGGATTGCGTCTTTGGCTTCTGATGATCCTGCTTTTTACCGCTGGATGCGGCGCGCCGCAAACAACGGCGAATATGCAGGCGGAGGCGCAGCAGACAGAGACGAAACAGATCGAGGCCGTACAAAGGACAAGGGATGCCGCCGGGTATTCGGCATATGCAAAGAATGTTTCCATAGATGAACTTCCGGAATACTCAGGGCAGCCTTATATCGTGATTGAAGGTAACGAGCCGGGTTTTACTAAGGAGGAGATCACAGAGGAGTCTTACGAGTCCTACAGTGGGCTGGATGAACTGGGAAGATGCGGCGCGGCAGAGGCGTCTGTAGGCCTGGACATCATGCCGACAGAGGAACGGGGGAATATCGGGCAGGTGAAACCTTCTGGCTGGCATACAGTAAAGTATGATTGTGTGGAGGGAAATTATCTGTACAACCGATGCCATCTGTTAGGATATCAGCTCACCGGTGAGAATGCAAATGAGGAAAACTTGATTACAGGAACCCGCTATCTGAATGTGGAGGGGATGCTTCCTTTCGAGAATATGGTGGCGGATTATGTGAAAGAGACAGAAGATCATGTGATGTACCGGGTAACTCCCATATTTGAAGGGGAGAACCTGGTGGCGTCCGGTGTGGAGATCGAAGCGTACTCTGTAGAGGACGAAGGCGAGGGAATCTGTTTTCATGTGTTTTGCTATAATGTACAGCCAGAAATTGAGATTGACTATAAGACTGGGGAAAGCAAGATTTCAGAGGATGAAATATCAGACGCAGGCAGTTCTTCAAGGAGCGGAAAGATTCTAGAAGAATATGTGCTGAATACGAACACGAAAAAATTTCATAATAAGAGCTGCTCCAGCGTACAGAGCATGGATGAGCAAAACCGTGAAGAATATACTGGAAGCAGAGAAGAACTCATCAGTCAGGGATACGAACCATGCGGAAGATGCAAGCCGTAAAAAGGCGGGAAAAATAAGGATGCAGAGCAAAGAGAAGGAGAGAGAAGATGGAAAATGTATTTATGATGGATCATCCGCTGATACAGCACAAGATTTCGATGCTCAGAATGAAGGAGACAGGAACGAATGAATTCCGAAGGCTTGTGGAGGAGATCGCGGCCCTGATGGGGTACGAGGCGCTTCGTGACCTGCCTCTTGAGGAGGTCGAGGTGGAAACGCCGATCGAGGCATGCCGTACGCCGATGATTTCGGGAAAAAAGCTGGCGGTCGTGCCGGTACTGCGCGCCGGGCTTGGGATGGTAAATGGAATCACGACACTTGTCCCGTCCGCAAAAATCGGGCATATCGGGCTTTACCGTGACCCCAAGACGCACGAACCGCACGAGTACTACTGTAAGCTTCCGGATCCGATCGACCAAAGGACCATCGTTGTCCTGGATCCCATGCTTGCCACAGGAGGTTCCGCAGTTGCGGCCGTAGATTTTATCAAGCAGCACGGCGGGAAACGAATCAAGAGCATGTTCATTATCGCGGCTCCGGAAGGGCTTGAACGTCTGCATAGAACGCACCCGGACGTACAGATCTACGTAGGGCATCTGGACAGGGAGCTGAATGAACACGCATACATATGCCCTGGCCTTGGAGACGCGGGGGACAGGATATTTGGGACAAAATAATAAAACCAGAATAAGCACTTAAAAGGGAGTGATTTTGTGACATTTGCAGATGTTAATATTAAAGTGCCGGAAGGTATGATTATGTATCTTCGCCCAAGGAATCCACGCGC
>CAMNWW010000013.1 GCA_946566415.1 uncultured Lachnospiraceae bacterium
CATGAGCTGTATCTCATTCCCGTCGCTCTGGTAAATAGTCTTATGCAGGGATTCCACCTCGCCCCCCGCCTCCAGGGCCATTGCCAGCTCTTCCTTCCCCACCGCCAGCTCCTCTGCCAGTTCCTCTATCGCAGGCTCCCTTCCTAAGGTTTCCTGAAGTTTCTCCCTGGCAAAATACGCCTTATAAGAAAGTTCTTTTAAGGAACGGCTGACTTTAATCATCCCGTCGTCGCGCAGGAACCGTTTGATTTCCCCGGAGATCATAGGCACCGCATAAGTGGAAAACTTTACATCATAGGACAAATCGAATTTATCAATCGCTTTTAAAAGCCCGATGCTGCCGATCTGGAACAAATCCTCCGGCTCCGCGCCTCTTCCATAAAAACGTTTCACTATGCACCAGATAAGCCCGGTATTTTCTTCCACCAGCTTTGTTCTCGCTTCTTCATCCCCTTCGTGAGATCGTTGTATTAAAGCGATTGTGTGATCCATTCTTCAAACCTCTTATACATTTTGATACAGGTTCCTTCCCCCGGTGTAGATTCTACCTCCACGTCGTCCATAAAAGCCTCCATAAAGGCAAATCCCATTCCTGAGCGTTCCAGCTCCGGCCGGGTCGTAAACATCGGCTCCCTTGCTTTTTCAACATCTTCGATACCGACGCCTTTATCCTCTACCTCTATGTATATCTTTCTGCTCTCCTTATCTAAGCGGCAGGAAAGCCGGATCTTTCCTTCTCCGCCTCGATATCCGTGGATAACCGCGTTGGTAACAGCTTCCGATACCGCTGTTTTGACATCCGAGACTTCTTCCAGGAGCGGATCGAGCTGCGTCAGAAATGCGGCGACGGCTACCCTGGCAAATCCTTCGTTTTCCGATTTGCTGTCAAATATTATTTCCATTTCATTTGTCTTCGTTGTTCCCTCTGCCTGGCTCATCATTTCTTCTCCTCCTCAAACACCTGCATGATCTTTGTTACTCCCGACATCCTCAAAATCCGCTTCATCCGGTCGTTCGCGTGGACTGCCCATACCTCGCCGCCCATAAGATATACCTGACGGTATCTTCCCATGATCACACCAATACCGGAACTGTCCATAAAATTCGTCCCCGCAAAATCAAAAATCACGTATCGTATATGCTTCTGCTCAATTACCTTGTCTGCCTCTTTTCTGATATCTTCTGCATTGTGATGGTCTACCTCTTGCGGCAGAAAAATGGTTAGACAATTTTCCTCCACCTGATACTGCATCCTTCTTCCCCCTTTACTATAACTTTTCAATTATTCGGGATAACTAAATATTTCTATAAGAAAAAAAGGATATGCTTCCTTTGCATATCCTTCTCTTTCGTATTTTTCGATTATTCGTCTGTACTGCCGTCGCCGTTATCACCGCTGTCGTCGTCAGCGCCGCCATCATCCGGTTCATCCGGCACTCCGTCTAATGCGTTCTGAGCGGCATTCGCGGCCTCTGTACCCGCATGCTCCGCGACGACTCTTGCATATGTCTTGTCGGCATTCTCCTTATCGCCGCTTTGGGCGTAAGCATCTCCCAGAAGTTTGAGCGCCGCTCCGTCCTCATATCCTGAATCCATCTGGACCACCTTCTGAAGCGTCTCCAGCGCCCCCGCGTAATCCGCCGCCTCCATAGCCGACCGCGCCTCATTGTACAGCCGTTCGCACATCGTCGGGAAAAGCTCAGACGCCACTTCGTCATACATAGCTTTTCCTTCTTCTCCTAATGAATCCAGGCTGATCGCCAGCATTCCTTCCAGCATATCCGCATTACTGGTCTGGCCTCCCTGGAACTGATTATACACACGTATCACCGCTTCATAACTCTCCTGTGTCGACTGTGCCGTTTGAAGCGCGCTCTCGGTGTCTTCACTTGTGACCCGGTATCCCTCCAGCTCGCTTTTCAGTGTCGCAATCTGCGTATCCCGCGAAGCAATTTCCTCGCTCATGGCTATGATATTTTTATTGGTATCCGCAGAACGTCTCTGATTCACCGCCGGTGCGATCAAAAACCAAATAACCGCCGCGCCTACTAATATTCCCACTAAAATATTCAAGATCGTAAGAACAGACGCATTATCCTTAAGGCTCGCGGAAACAGGCTGTATGATTGTCTCATTACCTAGATTATAGGTAACCGTCTGTTCCTTTTCTTCTTTCAGCTTCGCTACTTTCTGGCTCCGGATCTGCGCCAGCTCATGCATATAACTAAGCGTGATCTCATTGGTAATGTCCATCTTATGCGCGCGCCGCAGAATCTGGCGGGCCTTAGCGTACTGCTCGGTGTGCAGATAAAGGAGAGCCAAAAGCTGGTGCGCCTTTAAAAAACTAGGATGCGCGGCTATCACTTTTTTAAGCTGAATGATCGCCAGGTCTTCTCCGTTCTGCCTGCAGTATACCAGACACTGATTGTACTTGCGGATCGCCTGGTTCACCTTGTCCAGCTCCCCGGGCGTCTCCTGCAGCTTCTTAATATAATAATTCGCGATATTTTCATGGGATTTCAGATTCTTACTGATGATCCACTCGACCAGCGCTTCTACGACCTCTCCCCTGCCATAGTACACCAACCCCAGCAGATTCCTCGCCACAACATTCTCCCTGCTGTACTGCAGACTTTTCCGCAGGGATACGATTGCTCCGGACAGATCCCGGATCTTTGCCTTCCTCAGCCCGTCGTTATACCAAAAACAGGACTGATATGCGAGTTTTTCTGTATATTCCATAGGTTACCCCTCTATTTTGTCTTATCCAGCATTTCACGCAGAATATCCGTCATATCTGTCAGATCTTCTTCATATACCGCTTTCTCGATATCTTCCACTTCCAGGCTGGGCTTATATTTCTTCAGCTCTTCCTCAAAATTAAGCATGTCCGCCTCCTAAATTATTTTAATGCTTGGCGCTCCCCGGGTATTATCATACTCATTGGACTGGAAAAAAGCAATAGATTTATCCGTAATTTCCGTAATTTTCGTGCGCACTTTTCCCGTTTTTTCTACAGACCTGCCGGTCTGGCGCCCACTTTCGGCAGGATCGGATGTATCCAGCGCGCTATCGTTTTCCGGGGTGTCCGCGCCTTTATCCTCCGGCGCCGTCTGTGTTTCTCCCTCCGGCGTCTCCTCCCCGCCTTCTTCCCTCTGCCTTAGCATCTCCTTTATCTCTTCTGTGTAGAGCTTAAGCTCCCCGTCCAGATAAATATACTCCTCAGAGGTTCTAAATACTGTATTGCTGGAACCGACCTGGCTGACGGTAATAATATCTCCGTCCTCCACGGTACTCTCCGGCATCTCAATCCGTGTATTATTGAGAAACTTGCTCTTCTGCTTTTCCCCGTTTATATATACCTTGCTCCAGTTCGTGAAATTCGTCCCATACAGGCTGTAGGCGCCGCTTAAGTTCTCCCCCAATCCTGTCAAGGTAACGTCGCGGATCCCCATCTCCATATGCCCCTCCGTGATCGGAGGCTTTCCGCCGTATACATACTGTTCTCCGTACAGAATATCATACTGCAGAAGTTCCAGGTCAAGGAGATAGTCTTTCGTCTTCCGGCGCTGTTGATGATAGTTGAATACTGTGCCGGAATGAAGCCCCAGACGTTCCATCACATCCGCCATGATCTGATAGGCCGGAATATTCCGATCCTGCTTCTCAAGCCCGATATTATCCCATATCACATAATTCGTATTGTATAGGTAACGGCTCTTTAAATCTTTTGCCTCCAGTCCCATGGTGGGAAGGTGATCGCCGTAAAACACCACGACTGCCGGTTCTCCCCGCTCTTCCATCATCTTTACCAGATTCGCGGCGAACTGATCCATCTCGTATACCTGGTTCACATAATACTCCCAGGCATTATTCTTCGCCTCTGACTCAAGGCCGCTGGCCGTAATCCTGGGATTTGCTATCAGCTTTTCCTCCGGATAATTTCCATGCCCCTGCACGCTGATGGCAAATATGAAGTCCTGCGTTTTTGTCGCGTCAAGCGCGTCGTTAATATGCGTCAGAAGGATATCGTCCTTCGCCCAGCCGTTTTCCGTAGTCTGAAGAATATTCATAAATTCTTTACTTGTAAAGCTGTCAAATCCAATGTTATTAAATACCTTCGCGCGGCTGTAAAAATTCCCGCCGTTGTTGTGCAGCGCATGCGTCCCGTAGCCAAAAGACTCGAACGCAGTGGCCGCGCTTTCGCACACCGCGTCTTTTAACACTGTCTTATAAGGGTACTCGCCCGGTCCAAAATACCTAAGGTTCATCCCCGTCAGCACCTCGAACTCCGTGTTCGCCGTCCCGGCCCCCACGGAAGGCACTTTAAAGTACCCGGAAGAATATTCTTCAAACATTCTGCGCAGATTCGGAAGCGGATCCTGCGATGTCTGGAGCGCTTCAAATTCACTGGTGTCAAAAAATGATTCCAACTGGACGAACACCACGTTCGGCATTTCATCCGTGTCGGCCAGGCTAGCCGTAAGATTTCCGCCGCCGATCTTTGCGATCGTTTCCTTCTTATATTCATTCGGCTGCGAAATCCCGGTGTTAAACAGACTCGCCGCAAAGCAGTACGGAAGACCGTAATCCTGGTAAGCAAACGCAATATTTCCAAAATACGTAGAAACCACTCTGTTATCAACCGCTGCCTGCGTGACCAAAGACGAGGCGGCAAAGCAGGCGATCACACCGGCGAGCGCGGCCAGCCGGTGCATCTTCCCTCGGAACTGTCCGCCCAAATGCCACATGGCCACGCTCCATATGACGATGCCGGTCACTCCGACCCCGATCATGATAAGCTCAAACGCCGAAAAATAATTTGTGAACAAAGACAGTCCTTCCGTAAATGTCTTTAAGTCCTGCGCGTTGAACGGCGTAACCCGCTTTAACAGCATGATTCCATTGCACACGCCTAGAAACAGCCAGACTACGCTGATAATGATTCGGGCAAATACCCGCCTTTTCACCAAGTACACCACATTAAACGTAATAAAGATTAAAAAGGCATTGTAGAGAAATACCAACGGCGTATCCGCCATGTATTCCCATGCCGCTATCGGGGAGTGGCGCGATAACGCCTCAATAATAAAGTTAATAACAAGAGCCCATACTGCATGAAGCAGAAGGGATATCCGGTTCATAATATCATAATACGGCGCCAGCTTCTTAGCCAGCGTGTGATTCCTGGCTGCAAGCTTACCTGTGAACTTATTATTCAATATTTTCTTTATTATGTGAAATTCCTTTATGTGAAATTCCTTCATTTTACGCTCCCTTATATAATAAATGATGCCCTATCTTTTTAATCCGCTAAGTCTTTCTTTGACCTGTTCCATCATCTGTGTATATTTTTCGAGCTTTGCCCTCTCTTCATCGATCTTCGCCTGAGGCGCTTTCCCAAGAAACTTCTCGTTGCCAAGCATTCCCTTGGCGCGGGCGATTTCTTTTTCCAGACGCGCTTCTTCTTTTTCCAGACGGGCGATCTCCTGTTCTACATCGACTAATTCTTCCATCGGCACATAAACAGCCGCGTCCGGAACTACGATCGACACCGCGTCGTCAGAGATTCCCTTCTTATCCTGCTGGACCTTAAGAGCGCTTGCGCTCATCAGAGGGCACGCTGATTCAGAAAGTTTTACAAAGCCCTCCTTAAGTTCTTCACTTTCACATGCGATAAACACCTTTGCCTTCCGGCTTGGAGGAACGTTCATTTCCGCGCGTGCATTTCTCACGCCTCGGATAACCTCCTTCATATGATCCGTGACATTCTCTGCCTGCGGGAAATTCCATTCTTCTGTATATACCGGCCATTCTGACATCATCAGCGACTCTTCTTCCGGTACCAGCGCACTGTAAATCTGCTCCGTCACAAACGGCATAAAAGGATGCAGCATCTTAAGGGCATTTGCGAGCGCCGTCCTTAATGTAAAAAGCGCCGCGTTCGCGCTCATTGGCTCGTCGTCATAGTGATAGATTCTGTATTTTGCAAGCTCAATATACCAGTCGCAGAATTCATCCCATATAAAATCATAGACCTTCTGCACCGCGATTCCAAGCTCGAACTTATCCATATTTTCCGTCACATCTTTTGCAAGCGTATTTACTTTCGACAAAATCCACCTGTCCGCGACAGAAAATGCTTCCTTATCCGGTGCGGCGATCTCCTTCCCTTCAATATTCATCAGAATGAACCGCGACGCGTTCCATACCTTGTTGGCAAAGTTCCGGCTCGCCTCCACACGCTCCTTATAGAAACGCATGTCGTTTCCAGGCGCATTCCCTGTTACCAGGGTTAAACGCAAAGCGTCCGCGCCGTACTCGTCAATGATCTCCAGAGGATCGATCCCGTTTCCAAGAGATTTGCTCATCTTGCGCCCCAGGGAATCCCGGATAAGCCCGTGGATTAAAACGGTATGGAACGGCGATTTCCCAGTGTGCTCATACCCGGAAAATACCATACGGATAACCCAGAAGAAGATGATATCATACCCTGTCACCAGCACGTCCGTCGGGTAGAAATACTCCAGATCCTCCGTCTTCTCAGGCCATCCAAGCGTAGAGAACGGCCACAGGGCCGAACTGAACCAGGTGTCCAAAGTATCCTCATCCTGTGTAAAATGCGTACATCCACAGTGCGGACACTTCTCGGGCGTCTTCCTTGCCACCACGAACTTGCCGCACTCATCGCAGTAGTATGCAGGAATCCTGTGTCCCCACCAAATCTGCCGGGAAATGCACCAATCGCGGATATTTTCCAGCCAGTGCAGGTAAATCTTGTTAAAACGCTCCGGCACAAAGCGCAGTTCTCCCTTCTTGAGGGCCTCGATCGCAGGCTTTGCAAGTTCGTCCATCTTCACGAACCACTGCTGTTTAATAAGGGGCTCTACTGTTGTATGGCAGCGTTCATGAGTCCCCACATTATGGCTGTGCTCTTCAATCTTTACCAGATATCCCTGCTCCTCAAGATCCGCCACGACCGCCTTCCTTGCCTCATAACGGTCCATGCCGGAATATTTGCCATAGCCTTCTGCAATCGTCGCATCATCGTTCATGATATTGATTTCCGGAAGGTTGTGCCGCTTTCCAACCTCAAAGTCATTCGGGTCATGCGCCGGTGTAATTTTCACCGCGCCGGTCCCGAACTCTTTATCCACATACGCGTCCGCTACAATCGGGATTTCCCGGTTCACCAGAGGAAGGAGCGCCCTTTTTCCTATGATATCCTGATATCTCTCGTCCTCCGGGTGCACTGCGATCGCGGTATCTCCCAGCATCGTCTCGGGCCGGGTCGTTGCGATCTCAAGATACTGATCTGTCCCGATAATGGGATACCGGATATGCCAGAAGTGTCCTGCCTGTTCCTCGTGCTCGACCTCAGCGTCAGAAAGTGCGGTCTGGCACACCGGGCACCAGTTGATAATGCGGGAGCCTTTATAAATATATCCTTTTTCATAGAGACGGATGAATACTTCTTCTACGGCCTTGGAACAGCCCTCGTCCATTGTAAAACGCTCGCGTTCCCAATCGCAGGATACACCCATTTTCTTGAGCTGTCCCTCGATCGTTCCCGCGTATTCTTCCTTCCACTGCCAGGTCCTCTTTAGAAATCCCTCGCGCCCCAGCTCTTTCTTATCGATCCCCTCTTCTTTTAACTGATTCGTCACCTTAACTTCCGTCGAGATCGCCGCGTGGTCTGTTCCCGGAACCCACAAAGCGTTATATCCCTGCATCCTCTTATAACGGATCAGGATATCCTGCAAAGTATTGTCCAGCGCGTGCCCCATATGAAGCTTTCCCGTAATATTGGGGGGCGGCATCACCGTGGTAAAGGGCTTTTTGTCCCGGTCCACCTCTGCGTGAAAATAACGCTTTTCACACCATTTCTCATATAGCTTTGTCTCAATTTCCTTTGGATTGTAAGTTTTTTCCAGATTCATAATTCCTGTTTCCTCCATCTTCCTACTTAAAAAGCGCCCTCTACAATATGTAAAGGGCGTTTATCTACGCGGTACCACCTTTATTCTGAGAAAGTAAAGTATTCCCTTCTTCCACAGCTCTTATGGTTCGATAACGGAAACCACCCCGTGACGTCCTACTCGCCCGTTCAGACGTCCGGCTCCAAAGCTACCTTCTGTATCTGTTTCCCGCAAGCCGTCTCTCAGCCCAAGGACAGCTCTCTCTTTTCGGACCTGGATACATACTCCTCTTTCTCTTAGCCTTTTCCTAGATACATCGCAAAACTTATGGAATATGATAGTATCGAAATGAACGTTTGTCAAGGTTTTCATAAAATCTTCATAAGTTCATAAGGAATACTGAACATTCTAACTGGCGGTCGTACGGTTCTGCTTCCACGTGCTTTTGATTGTACTCCTTTGCCTCCACGCATCCCATGGCTTTATAAAACGCCTGGGTTTCCACGGCGGAGTGCGAGGAAATATACAACTTTTTCGCGCCTTTTTCTTTCGCCCACTCTTTGGCGGCGTTAAAAAGCGTCCTGCCGATCCCCATTCCCCGCATGTCCTCAGACACATGGATGCTGGAGAGATCCAGGTATCGATTCTCCCCGCCGAACAGTTCTGATTCAACAGACACAAATCCTTTCAATCTGCCCCCGCAGAATGCGGCGTGTACGAAACCGCCTGTCGCCGCCGTATTTTTCAGGCACGATACCAATACTTTGTAATCCTCCTCCGACCAATCGTCGATGAACGGATCTTCCCTTGTCTCCCAACGTCCGTTTTCGCGCCGAAGGCACTTTTCAACGACCTGACGACGGATAAAATCACGGAACAATCCACGCTCTATCTCGCTTTCACGCAGATCCCTGTATTGAATGACCAATTCCTTTTTCTCAGGGTCTTCCACCGGCTTCCACGCCTGGCCGAATTTTACGTCCTTAAACAGGCCCGCAAGACCTGTTATTTGTTTGAGACGCAGAATCTCGTCTTTATCCATGCCGATATGCTTGGATATCCACGCGTCGCTCCGTCCCAATTCATGAAGCTCTTTGACAATATTGCTCATCAGGTCCACATTGTGGGACCCCCTTGCCCGGTTGTGCCGGATCGTACTTGCCATGCGTTTTGAAAGAGGCTTATTGATAACAGCGACCGGAAGCATTCCTTGTTCCCGGTCGTAGATATCCGGGTATTCCTTCATCACACGCCACCTATGAAACCCGTCCACGATCACATATATATCTTCCTTTTTAGAATAATAACATACGATGGGCATCGTATAGCCGTCCTCTTTGATGCTGTCATAGAGAAGCTTCATCTCCGGAGGCGCCACATGATTCGGATTATATGTATTGGGTACGATCTTTTCAAAAGGTACTGCAATGATACTGTATACCGGGCTTTTGTATTTGCTATCCGTCATAAATCATTTCCCCATATTTTCTCTTGATCTTGTCTATTCTTAGCTGCTGCTCCTTCGTCATTCCAAATCCCATAAAACGGCAGATATGGTCGTTCTTGAGAATGCAGTAACACATTCTTTTCCAACTGGGAATGTCTCTTGTGGACTTTATATCGTCGGTGTCATCCGGGATTGCGCCGATAAATATAACCCTTGACTTCTTCATCACAGTATAGTTGGAAACGCCGTTGCGCCGGATGTGGTATCCATGGTCGACCAATTCCTGGATAACGCTCTCCTCCAAGCCTCCGCCGGTATTATGCCAAAAATCGATCGAAGTCTTAAATTTTTTTACATAATTCTTCCGAAGCCTTGCCGGAAGCGTATCCAAAAGAAACTTCGTATAAGATTCCCATGTATGGCCTTCAGGAAGAGTGACGCTGCGATACCCCATAGCCTTCGTCTTCCCGTAAATACTGCCAAAATTCGCTCCCCGCACCCGTCCGACAAGCTTTATCCAAATTTCCGGATCAATCACACGATACAAGTTAAGAGCGTCCTTAGAATAATCGTTGAACGGGGACGCCACCCGCATTTGATCGATTTTTAAGCCTGCTTTATAATACAGGTCATAAAGTTCATTATAATCGTAGTTAAATTGATAATTTGCCACCCATACGTCCTGGCTCGTCCAATCATAGAGCGGAGAGGCGCACCATACGTTTTTAAACTGTTTGGATATCCAGCACTCGCCCTTATATCCGTACTTTCTATTCACAATCCCGCTGTACCTCTGCAGGGACTCGTCCGCCCGGATCCCCAAAAGACACACCGTTTTTCCGCCTCCATGTTCTTCTTTATAAAACCGTCCGAACTGTTTTGCCAGATCCTCCTGATGCATTCGGTATCGGTAATGGTTAAACGGTTTGTTGATGTCGATGACATACGGATAGTCCGGACGCGGACGCACCCACAGCTCTTCTTTACCGTCGTCCCATGGATACCAATACATCTCATAGCTGCTGAGCGCTGTCCTCACAGCCATCGGCAGGCACACCCAGTACAGATCACATTTCCCCTCAAGCGCCTGAAACGTCCTCGTAACATACTCTGTGGTTACGGTATACTGAGCTTCAAAATCCTGGTGAAACACGCCGATCCTCCGGTCCGGATAAAACCTGCGCTTAAAATCCAGAAGCAAATTCAGCAAAACACCGCTGTCTTTGCCTCCGCTGAAAGATACATAGATGTTTTCAAACTCAGTAAACAGATAATGGAACCGTTCCTGCACCGCATTATAAACGTTCATTTTCTGGTAACCTTTTCTCATCATGTCCTGTCTATCTCCGACTCTTATCTTAAAACCCGTGTATCACCATACCGCTCCTGAGTTTTGGCTCAAACCATGTGGATTTCGGCGGCATCAGCTTTCCTGCGTCCGCCACCGCGAGCAGCTCCTCAAGGGAGGTTGGATACATGGCGAAAGCCGCCGCCCCCTCCTCTTTGTCAACGGTTTCCTTCAAAACGTCCAGCCCGCGTATCCCGCCTACGAACTCCATACGTTCGTCTGTCTTCGGATTTTGAATACCAAATATCGGCGCCAGCACCTCATTTTGTAAAATGGAGACGTCGAGTCCTTCCACGGGGTCGTCCGGGCAGGCCTCCGGTTTTACCCTCAGGCGGTATCCGGTTCCTTTTAAGTACATCCCGATCTCCCCTTTTCTCTGAGGCCTGTATACCGTATCCCCCATCCGATCGACCAAAAAATTCTTCTCCAGCTCTTTTATGAGGTGATCCCCTGTCTTGCCGCTTACATTATGTACAATCCTGTTATAATCATAGATTTTAAGCTGTTCCTCCGGGAATAACACAGACAGGAAATAGTTAAACTCCTCTTCCCCTGTGTATCCTGGGTTCTCGTCCCTGCGCTTTAAAGCCACCTTCACTGCGGAGGCCGCCCGGTGATGTCCGTCAGCCACATAAAGGCTCTCCACTTTCGCAAAAATATCCGTCAATTTTTCGACTGTGCTTTCATCCTCTGCCTTCCACATCCGATGCCGAATCCCGTCGTCTCCCGTAAAATCATAGAGCGGGACGCCCTTTGTCACAGTCTCCATGATCTCCTGTGCTTCCTTGTTCGTCCGGTAGATCAGGAAAATGGGACCGGTGTGGGCGCTGCACACGTCCACATGGCGTATCCTGTCCTGTTCTTTGTCTTCTCTTGTATTCTCATGCTTTTTTATGACCTGATTCAGATAATCGTCCGCGGAGGCGCAGCATACAAGCCCGGTCTGCACGCGGCCGTCCATGGTCAAAGAGTATATATAATAACATGGCGCCGCGTCCTGCACAAATTCTCCGCTTTCCTTCATTTCCCGAATCGTCTTTGCCGCTTTTTCGTACACCTCGGGCGCATAAATATTGGTTCCCTCCGGAAATTGTGTCTCTGCTCTGTCGATCTTCAAAAAAGACCGGGGATTTTCTTTAACGATCTCCCTCGCCTCCTGACTGCTGTACACATCGTACGGCAGAGCGGCAATATCACTGACCAACTTTGGATCCGGTCTGATTCCCTGAAATGGTCGTATCACAGCCATGTCTCTTCCTCCTGTTCTTCCCTGTAAACTCGCTGCCACAAACACCTATAACGAGAACACATCCCCGTCGTCAGGGACATACAGATTCCCGTAATAATATTCCCTTCCCTCCCGGGTATACATCTCTTTCCGTTCGCCCAAGTGAGAGTCCTCTGTGTGGTAAAGAAGCAGGTTCGGTATCTTAAGCCGCTGTGCTAGCTCGCACGCCTCCTTTACCGTACTGTGATGTTTCTCGTAAGGCTTCCATTTATCCGCCTCTCCGTGCAGACAGAACGCCTCGTGAAGAAGCCACTTACTCCCCTTAACGTATTCATAGTCTGCCTCATTGTACGGCTCGTCGCCTACACAGGTAAACTTCCCGCCGGGAAGCTGCATGGTAAAACCGAACTGCTTCGCTTTGGTTGACTCAATATCGAAAAAAGTCACCGGACAGCCCAATATCGTCCGCGTTTCTCCGGAATCCACCGTATCGAACAGAATTCTCTTCCCAATATGACGGCAGAATTTCTCCCATATCAGCATCCTGGAGATCGTTTCGATCTTCTCTGCCAATTCAGCGTGGCAGTAAATATGAAGTTCGCCTTCGTATTTCCCATGGTTTATCCTCTGCCCGATCATACGGATCAGCCAGAAAACCCCGAGGACATGATCTGTGTGCTCATGCGTTATGAAAATATCATGGATATCCTCCAGGGCAATCCCTGCATCCTTAAGACGCTTTAAAATCTGGTTCCCGCCCCCTGTATCCACAAGAAAATGCCGTCTCCCCTCTGATATGGCAAAACATGTATTAAAACACTCTGTCACAGCCGCGTTTCCGGTTCCTAGTATTGTTAACTTCATACGTCTTTCTTCCATTAAAATATAACTACCAGCAGCATCTTAAAGTTCTCTTTCCCCATGACCGCATGAGGATGCTTTGCCGGCATTACGATGGACTCGCCCTCTGTCAGCTCATAATCGACTCCATCGATCGTGATCTTCCCCACTCCGTCCAGGCATGTCACGAACGCATCGCCTCCCGACTCGTGAGTACTGATTTCCTCGCCTTTCCAGAAGGAAAACAAGGTTACGCTCACCGCATTATTCTGCGCCAAAGTCTTACTGACGACCTGCCCTTCTGTGTATGCAACCTCATCCTTTAATTTTAATACCTCTGCTTTCTGAATATTCTTCATTAAACTCATTTTCACGCCTCCCTGCCTTAGATTTATAAAATCAAACGTCTAATTGAACATATGCCCAATTAGACGTCTGCCTCATAATGAATTATGGACTTCCCGTATCGCTCGTCGAACACCAAAGGTCAATATAGAGAGTCCGATACGGAATTATTCTCATCTGCAAATTCCCGGATTGAACATATTATTTATCCTCATAATGATTTTTGCATGAAAGAATAGTTGTATTTCCTTTGTCAAACTTGTATACCATACGATTTTTTTCATCAATATGCCGGCTCCACCAACCAGAAAGATTTCCTGACAACGGCTCTGGATGTCCTATCCCCTCAAAAGGATCTCTTTGTATTTCCTTGACAAGCCGATTTATCTTTCCTAATGTCTTCTTATCCTGTTTCTGCCAGTCAATATATTCCTTCCATGCTTCATCTTCCCATAAAATACTCATGTGCTATACCTCAATCAGATCATGCTCTTTTGGAATAGATTTTCCTGATTTAATATTTGCGGCACGTTCTTCCAGCACGCTCATATTAGATTCTGAATAAAATGAATCTGCCGAAATCTCGAATGGTATTCTCCTTTCATTTCCAACTTTGACTGCAAAAATATTGAATGCCGTACTAAGTGATAAACCCATTTCTTTACAAGCCGACTCCATTTTACGTTTCACATCTTCATCAATTCTAAAATTTACCATCGTCTGCGCCATATTTATCACTCCTTTTCTAAGATGTTGGGGTCAAAAGATACCTTATGGATTATAAATCATCTGCTTTCAATAAAATTTATTGTAAATATTATTTCTATCTGAAAATGCCACAATTATGGATTTCACTCAATTCATAATCGTGACATTTTTGTCAAATCGAGCAGACACATCTCTAGACGAACTACGTTCGTGGGCGTCTGCCAGGTAATAAGGAATCCTCCCACTTCGTGGATCCCGCCTTACCACAAGTCATGGACCTGAGGGGAATCGAACCCCTGTCCGAAAGCTCTTCCATCAAAGCATCTCCCATCACAGTCATTTATTTGATATTCCCTTGGCCGGACGCCAAATGACAGGCTGCCGGTTTCAGTAGCTTCATAAAATCTTCCATCTCCTCAAAGCTTTGAAGACGAAGTGCCTCATCTGGTCGAAGCCGGTTCCTTAAGCGATGAGCGACCCAAGGCCGACTGCTGCAACTAGGCAGCTAACGCGTAAGCGTAATTGTCTTCTGCGTTTATATTTAGGTACGGATTGTTACGCGGTCCCGCCCCGCGGATGGCTTCCTTAACTTCCGGGCCCCCGTCGAAACCAGTACAAGCCCTGGTTTTACTTACATGGTTATTATATGGAAGCTTCCCGGTTTTGTCAAGACGGTTTCCGTTTTATCCAAAATTACGGACTTTAAAGTCTCTCTGGGCCTCACGTTTTTGATCTTTCTTTGCGATATCCGCACGCTTATCATAGAGTTTCTTGCCCTTTGCCAGACCGATTTCTACTTTCACCAGGCTGCCGCTGAAATACACCTTGAGAGGTACGATCGCCATCCCCTTTTCTTTCGTCTTTCCAAGAAGTTTATTGATCTCTGTTTTATGGAGAAGAAGCTTCCTCACCCTCAGCGGGTCTTTGTTGAAAATGTTACCCTTTTCGTATGGGCTGATGTGCATCCCATAAACGAACATCTCGCCGTTCTCTATCCTGATAAACGCTTCCTTGATGCTGCATTTTCCCATACGGAGCGACTTTACCTCCGTCCCTGCAAGGGCAATGCCGGCCTCATAGGTATCGAGTATAAAAAAATCATGGTACGCTTTTTTATTATTTGCGATTAACTTTCCCTGCGTTTTCGCCATGTTTGTTCTCTCCTTCTCTGTCTTTCCTATTCCTCCGCCAGTTCAAAATCAATCGTTCTTGACGTCGTATCGCATCCGGCAACACGTATCCTGACCCGCTGCCCTAGCTCATACACCTTTCCCAGACGCTCTCCTACCATCTGATAGCGCGTCTCATCGTAATCGTAATGGTCGTCCGTCATATTTGATACATGAATCATGCCTTCTACCGTATTGTCAAGTTCCACGTACATCCCCCACTTTGTGATGCCGGAAATGACTCCGTCAAACTCCTGCCCATAGAACTGCTTCATATACTGTACCTTTTTCAGCTTCAGCGTCTCCCGCTCCGCTTCGTCCGCCCGCCGTTCCAGGCTGCTTGCCTGCGCCGTCACCTCCGGAAGAATCCGCTCGTAATGGCTGCGCCTCTCTTCACTCATCCTTCCCCGGATATTATCTTTGATGATCCGGTGTATCTGAAGATCCGGATATCTGCGGATCGGCGATGTAAAATGCGTATAATACCGGGTCGAAAGCCCAAAATGCCCTGCGTTGTCCGGGGAATATTTTGCCTGCCGCATAGAACGAAGCGTAAGCCGGGAAATCATCGCCTCCTCATGAGTTCCTTCGATCTTATCAAGGAGTTTCTGCACTTCCTTGGGATGGATCTCCTGTCCCCTCGGAACATGAATCGTATAGCCGAAATTCTGGAGGAATGTCACAAGTTTTTTCATCTTGTCTTCCTCCGGCGCTTCATGGATACGGTAAACAAAAGGCAGCTCCTGCCAAAAATATTCTTCCGCTACAGTCTCATTCGCCAAAAGCATGAAATCCTCTATAATGCGGGTCGCCGTATTCCTCTCATACGCCCGGATCTCCAGCGGATTCCCGTCTTTATCCAGAACCATTTTCGATTCCGGGAAATCAAAATCAACCGCCCCTCTTTTGTGCCGTTTCTCCCGCAGAATCAATGAAAGCTCTTTCATTCTCTCAAACATCGGCACCAAACGGACGTATCTGCGGCATTCTTCCTCGTCTGCATCCTCCAGGATCTTCTTTACGCTGGTATAGCTCATTCTCTCGTCCACATGGATGACCGTCTCCGCGATCTCATGATTTACTACGTCGCCTTTCTCGTTGATCGTCATGATACAACTGAGAGCCAGCCGGTCTTCACCCGCATTTAAGGAGCATATCCCATTTGACAGCACATGGGGCAGCATGGGGATCACCCTGTCGGCCAGATACACACTTGTCCCCCGCTTTAACGCTTCCCGGTCAACAGCGCTGTTCTCCTGTACATAATTAGTCACGTCCGCAATATGAACTCCCAGGACATACTTGCCGTCTTCCTTCGTTAAAGTAACCGCATCGTCAAGGTCTTTTGCGTCCTCCCCGTCTATGGTGACAGTCTGCCACATACGGAGATCCTTCCTCCCCGACATATCTGCCTCACTGACCGGTTTATTTGCTCTTTCCGCCTGATTCAGAACCTTTTCCGGAAATTCTGCCGGCAGGCCGTACGCCTTCACGATCGACAGGATGTCCACGCCCGGATCATTCACATGTCCCAGGATTTCTACGACCTTCCCTTCCGGTTTCTTCCCTTCTCCGCCGTAGGATGTCAGCTCTACCACAACCTTATGCCCGGTGACCGCGCCTTTTGTCTTTTCGATCGGGACAAAGATATCTTCAAGATAACGGGCGTTATCCGGGATGACGAACCCAAAACTCTTGCGTCCTTCAAAATATCCAACCAATGTCCTGGTGCCCCTGTTTACGATACGCAGAATCTTCCCTTCCCTGCGCTTCCCCGACGTTTCGCCTGCAAGGGCGACTTCCACCTCATCCCCCTGCATGGCGCCGTTTTTATCGTCTTCCGGGATATAAATGTCCTCCGGCTCTCCTTCTACCGACACGAATCCAAAACCTCTGGGATGTGCCTGGAATATGCCGCGAATATAATTCCCGCCGCCTTTCATATACTTACCCTTCTGCGTCACATGAACTTTCCCTTCCCGTTCCAGTTCATCCAGCACCTCCTTAAGTTCTCCCCTTTGTTCCCTTGTAACCTGGAGCAGCATCGAAATTTCCTTAAATTTCATTGGAACATAGGATGCGTCGCAGATAAATTCATACACCACTTTTTTCCTTTTTTCAAACATATCGTTCATAATATATATTCTCTCCTACTATATCATCGACGCAAGGCGGCGCCCAGCGAAAAAAGAACACCCTATATCTACTATAGAGTGTTCCCCATTTTCAACCATCATTCGTTACCCAAATACTTTAAGGTTCAGTACTGCGGCCAATACGATAAATAAAACCGCCAGAAACTTTGTGGACTTCACCAACGCCCCTTCCATAGAACGCCCTTTATTCTGTCCCCAGTAAGTCTCCGCGCCTCCCGCGATCGTCCCAAGACCTGCGGACTTCCCTTCCTGAAGTAAAACAATCGTTGTCAATGCGATACAATCTAATGCAAAAATAATTAAAAGAACTGTCTTCAAAATCTCCATTTCCTTACACCTCCTGCATCCTCTCGGATAGACAGGTATCATTCTAACACACCCTGGTATAAAATTCAAGGAAAACACAAAAATTTCTGTCATAATCGTAACAGTTCACACCGCGCCATTCACAAAAACGCCTACGGCGTTTTCCCGCTGCTTCGCAGCTAACTTTGCTCATGAGGCGGCGCTTACTTCGTCAGGAATACAGGGGCAAATCCTCATGCAAGCATGGATTTGCCCCTGTATTCCTGACGTGTGAACTGTGGTATTACATCTTAAAGCGGTATCC
>CAMNWW010000014.1 GCA_946566415.1 uncultured Lachnospiraceae bacterium
GTCTGCCGGCAGCTCTATATCGGCTGTGAATAGTAACGTCCCTTTGACTCATTCTATCAGCCGCAGGTCATTCTTTGTATCGAGTTAGATTGAAGTTATCTTACGTTTTTGAAAGAGTATTTATGTGGTAGCTGCCCACAGGAAAGAAGATCAGGACGCGGGTTCCCTTACCGTATTCGGATTCGGCTGTGATGCGTAGTCCCAATTTACCGCAGAGCCTCCGGCAGAGATACAGCCCCATTCCGGTAGAACGGTCGGTTCTGCGTCCGTTGCTCCCGGTAAATCCTTTTTCAAATATGCGGGGGAGTTCTTCGGGCGGGATCCCGGTTCCGTTATCCTGGACGGTCAGAGTTACCCCGTCTTTGCCGCGCGTCGTGCAGATAGAGAAAAACGGAGAATCAGAGCAGTATTTTACACTGTTCAATATGATTTGGTTCAGGATAAAAAGGATCCATTTGCGGTCCGTGAATACCCTGTCAGGGCAAGCTACCTCAGCGCGTACCCGGTTCTCGATTAAGAGTAGTTTATTCTTCTCAAGAACAGTCTCGGCCGTCTCCTGCAGGTCTGTCTGACGGATCATAAAGTCTTTATAGACGTTTTCTGAGCGGGCGTAGTAGAGCGCCATCTCGACATAGTTTTCGATCTTCTGGTTTTCGATGGATATTGTGCGAAGGGATTCTTTGAGGTCGGAAGCCTCCTTGTATGCCTTCCGACCGTTTTCGCACAAAAGAGAGATGGAAGTGATGGGGGCTTTGACCTCATGGATCCAGCTTTCGATGTATTCACGGTAGTTTTTCTGCTCGTCCTCAATTTCCCGGATCCGCTCGATCACGGCTTTGTTGGAATAATGGATCATTTCCCGGTAAAGCTTATCCTCCAGACGGAATGAGCAGGGCAGCAGTTCGCCGAGCAGGTACCGTTTATCGATGTGTTGAAGAATCTGCCCGATCTCGGCAAAATATTTTTTCCTCTGAATAAAGGTGTATAGAAGCCATGCTGAGAGGATTAAGACCCAGAAAACCAAGATAAGGATTACGTTTGTATCGCTGTATCCGGTCATTTTCAGAAAGGCGGACAAGGAAGCCATACACACAAGATGTAATAAAATGATCAGAGATTTATCTTTTAAAAAGGGCCAAAGCTTCATATACGGTAACCGATTCCTCTCTTTGTTTCTATGAAATCCGCGGCTCCGATGGAACGCAGCTTTTCGCGGATTCTGGTGACATGTACGCTTAACGTATTGTCGTCGATGAAGATCTGGTTCTCCCACAGATATTCAATAAGGTCTGTCCTTGCCACGTACTGCCCCGGGCATACATAGAGACGGGATAGTATCTTCATCTCGTTTTTTGTCAGGTCTGCGGACAGTTTCCCGCGCGACAGGGTACACCTGGAAATGTCGAGCCGTACGCCGCGGACGGTGAACTGTGTGGTTTCCCTTGCGGAAGAACCGCTCGTTCTTTTCAGGACGGTCATGATCCGCGCCAAAAGAATGGGTGCCTGGTAGGGCTTGGTAATATAATCGTCCCCGCCTTTTAGAATCCCGCTTAGTTCATCCATGGAGTCCGTTCTGCTGGTCAGAAAAATGACCGGTACGTCCGTCTCCTGTCGAAGCTGTGTGCAGACGTCGAACCCGGAGCATCCCGGCAGGTTTACGTCGAGAAGGACCAGGTCGGGAGAAAGGGATATGATCTGCGCGGCGGCCCTCTCAAAACTGTCCAGGGCGACGGCTTCATACATCGCGTTTTCAAGTAATATTTTCAGTTCTCTTCGGGTGATCTCTTCATCTTCGACGATCACGATTCGTCCGCCCATGTTAAGCGCTCCTTATTATAGTTGGTTGGATGATGGAAAATATTCCAACTGTATGGTTGGACGCTCCAAGGAGCATCCAACCGGCTCATCCATTCGCAAAAACCGTACTGACGCACTCTTACGTCTGCTATCGCAGCCGCTTTTTGCTCATTTATGAGTAGGTTGCTAATCCGAAGTCTCATTTTCATTGCAATAAATTGCATGAAAGTGAGACTTCAAATTGCAACCGTACAGTTGGAAAATATTTGACATATTTGATGGAAATGGCTATAATATATTTAACAAGAGAGCCGAAAGCTAGCGTACACCTAGCCTCCGGGAAAATAATTTGTTACATGAAGTAGCGCCTTATCTTACCAGGACGAGGGCGCTACTTTTTGCGTGTAAAATTAACAACAAGAGTTATTACAGCGCAAAGCATAATTACGAATTGGATCAGATCCGAATATGTAACCATGGCACCAGCCCCCTTTCTTTCGTCCGGTGGTTGGCATAACGCCCCTTCAGCTCTCTGGGTAAATATATTATAGATGCTATGATAACACATAAAGCTTCCCGGGTCAAAAGCATTTCCTTACACCAACTGTAAGTGTACTGGGGAATCACAAGCGGTTATAATGATGTTAGAGTCAAAAGATGCCTTACGGATTGTTCCGCGCTTTGCGCGTCCACATCTACGCTCCGCTTCGGTCGGCACTAAACGAATGTCCACTGGACATTCAGTGCCCTGCCCAATATTCGGATATCGTGGAGCATACGCCCCACTTTTATCCTCATATCGGGGCGGGTCCCAAGGTCATTCATCCACCATCGTGCAAGCACGATGTGGATACAGACCTTTTGACCCTGGCATCTTATAATAAAGACAGCTAAGATAAGGGAGGCGGATAAAAATGAAACAGAAATTATTAGAAGTGGAGTCACTTAAGAAATATTATGGAAAAGGCGGCAGTATAACGAAGGCGCTTGACGGGATAAGCTTCCAGGTTCTTCCCGGGGAATTCCTGGGCATCATGGGGAGCAGCGGCTCCGGGAAAACGACGCTTTTGAACTGTATCGCGACCATCACCGCGCCGACAGAAGGTCGGATTTTGATTGGCGGGCAGGACATCGGGAAATTTGGCGGGAAAAAGCTTGCCGCTTACAGGGGAAACCGGATCGGATATCTGTTCCAGAATTTTGAACTTCTGGATAACCTTACAGGGCGGGAAAATATTTTACTCCCGCTTTCTATCCATAATGTCCCGGAAAAAGAATGCATGAGCCGTCTGAAAAGCCTTGCGGAATTTCTCGAGATATCGGATGTGATGAACAAATTTCCGGCGCAGATGTCGGGAGGACAGCGGCAGAGGGTGGCGGCGGCAAGGGCGGTGATCCTGAATCCGCAAGTCGTTTTGGCAGATGAGCCGACCGGGGCGCTGGATTCCAGAAATGCCAGGAACCTGATGGAAAAGCTGACGGGTCTTAATGAAGAAAACCGGACGACAGTCTTGATGGTAACGCATGACTTGGGGGCGGCAAGCTACTGTTCGCGTATCCTCTTTATACGGGACGGCATACTGTTCCATGAACTTCGCAGAAGGCAGGACGAGGAGACGCGCACAGAGTTCTACGAACGGATACTGATGGTGATGGCACAGTTGGGAGGAGGGAGCAGCCATGTTCTTTAATCTGGCCTACAGGAACCAAAGAAACAGCAGGAAGGAAAATGGGATACTCTTTGTTTCTCTGGTCATTTCGATCATAGCATTTTACATTATTTTATCATTGGAAAATCAGGATGTGATCCTATTCCTGAAAAGGATGGAGAGCGACGCGGTACAGAGACTTCTTTCTCTTATGCCCGTACTTTACGGCATGACCTTGTTTCTGGTGTTTTTTCTCGTATATTTTACCAGTAAATACCAGATGGAAAGGCGGAGCCATGAGTTCGGCATTTATCTGATCTCGGGGATGAGAAGGAGCACGCTGTTCGGGGTGCTTTTGGCGGAAGATGTGCTCGGAAGCGTGTGGGTTCTTGCGGCGGGAATCCCTCTTGCCGTCCTCCTGTCCGAGGTGGTGAGCCTTGTCACGGTAAGGCTGGTAGGCTTCGGAATCATAGGACATCATTTTACATTCTCGAAGGACGCGGTTTTGTATACAATACTGGGATTCTTTGCTGTGAAATTGGCGGCGTTTTTGATTCTCAGCAAAAAAGTTGCAGGGACGGAGCTGGCGGAGCTTTTGTCCGATACCCAGGAGGAGAAATTAAGGCTGTACGATAAGAAAAAGGAAGCCATAGAATTTGCCATGGGAGGGACTCTTTTGACCGTAGCTTACGGGGCGGCAATACAGGGAATCGCGTGGGCGTCTCTTCTTTATTTTGCCATTACGATCTGCGCCGGGACCGTAGGAACCTTTGCGCTCTTTTACGGAATGAGCGCCGCTCTGGAGAGAGTACTAGGCAAAAGGCGGAAAGAAAAAGGACTGCAGACATTCAATTTCCGGCAGTTGCAGGAGAATGTTATCCTCCAGCCTAAGGTGCTGGCTGTATCCTCGCTTTTAGTGCTGGCGGCAGTGTGTTGTTTTGGCTATGGCATTTCCGTGAGTCTGGATGCATCCGGGGGAAACAGCCATGTCCTGGATTATACATTCGAGGGGGAGGAAAGCAAGATTCGCGCGGCGCTTGAAAAAGAAGGGCTTACGCCCTGGTTTTCAGAGCTGTTTGAAGTCCGGTGCTCAATTCTTAGGACAGAGGAGGCAAGCGGGGCAGACCACTTATTGAACCTGGATCAAGTAATGGAAGCCGCCGAGGCGCAGCCGGACTCCTCTGGAAAGGAAATGCTTCTGAATAATCTTTCCTTTGTGGAAAGCCCTTACATGATCTCTCTTTCAGGGTATAATAAAGTTAGGACTCTTGCGGGGAAAGAGCCGCTTGTCCTGGAAAATAACCAGGCGGCGTTGTATAATAAGGATGAACTTACGCCGGATGATCTGAAAGAAAGTATCAATCTTATGTTGAGCGAAGCTCCTGAGTTATTGATTGATGGAAATCCATATGAGCTGACAGGTGTATGCGAGACGGAGGCTATCGTAGTGGACAGGAAGATCACGCTTTCCTTTGCGCTTATTGTAACGGATGAGGTTTTTGAAGCGCTGTCCCGTGCGGATGATCCTTTTAGTTACTGGAACGGCGTGCTCTCAGAGGAAAAGACGCAGGAAAACGGACTGATGCAGGCGATCATGGAGGTAAACGACCGTCTGGCGGTCACCGGGCTGGATTATGAGAGTTATTTACAGAACATGGGAAGGGCGCTGTTTTATGTCGTCGCTTCCAGCTATCTTACGATCTATCTGGCGGTCATTTTCCTGATTATTGCCAATACGGTTATAGGAGTACAGTTCCTCATGCGCCAGCAGAAAACCAAAGGGCGGTACCAGATCCTGATGCACCTGGGCTGCGATTACCAGGCGCTCTGCCGTTCGGCAAGATGCCAGATCCATTGGTTTTTCGGGATTCCTGTCGGTATTGCGGGGATCAGCAGTATTTTCGGGCTGCGGTCTTTACTCACAGGATTGATGGGATTTCATATGCAGGCGAGGAATATAAGGTTCTACTTTATCGTGGGGATGGCGGCCGTGGGACTTTTATGCGTGGCAGAGTTCTGCTATATAGCCGGGGTGAAACGGGTCAGCGACAGACAGATGCTGGAATGGATGCAGGTCAGAAGGGAAGAGTAGATGAAACAGGTCGTGATTGTAGAGGATGAGGAGTATATGCGGGAGGAACTTGCCTATATGTTCACACAGGCAGGGTATCAGGCCAGTTGCGTGACGGATTTTGTCTCTGCCGCGGAGCAGATTATGGAATTGCGGCCGGATCTGACGGTGCTGGATGTGAATCTTCCCGGCACCACAGGATACGCCATCTGTGAGAAACTAAAAAAACAGGCGGTGATCCCTGTGCTGGTGCTGACCTCACGGGATCAGATACAGGATGAGCTTTGCGCGCTGAATCTTGGAGCGGATGAGTTTTTGACAAAGCCCTGCCGGAAGGAGAGGCTGCTTGCAAGGGCGGAGAATCTGATCAAGCGGTACGAAAGCCGGAGAAACCAGATCGGACGGGAAGGGTTCTCGCTGGACCGGCAGACCTATGTGCTGTATTATGGAGAACATTCTGTCGTTCTGCCGGAAAACCAGGGGAAGCTCATGGAGCTTCTCCTTTCCCGCGTGGGGGAGGTCGTTCCTAAGAAGGAAATGTTTCAGGCATTGTGGGGAACCACGAAGTACATTGATGAAAATGCGCTTCAGGTTAATATGACCCGTCTGAAAGGGAGGCTTGCAAGGCTTGATACCGGCTGGAAGATCGAGGCGGTGCGCGGGGTCGGTTACCGTCTGAAGGAGGAGGGATAACATGAGGGGGCATGATAGAATATGGGTTGTTTTTTTATTACTTGTAGACGCGGGCTTTTGTTTCGCGTTATGGCTTATGGATAATAAAGCGTTCCTTGCACTATCAGGGAGCGCTGTTCTTGCGTCCGCCTGCTTTTTTACGGCGTTTCTTATGATTATTAGAGGGAGAGAAAAGAAAATGCAGGAGGCGTTTCTTAACTTTCTCGAAGATCCGGTTCCATTACACGAGGAACAACTGCTCCTAATGATGGATAAGAGGGAACAGGAATGTATGCGTCTTCTGGGAGGACGCCTCAGAGAGCAGGAGGAGAAAAACCATGACCAGGAGATCAGCCGGAGGGATCAGGAGGAGTACGTGGAAGCGTGGGCGCATGAGATAAAAAACGCTGTCTCTCTAATGAATATGCTGCTTGGAAACAGGAGAGGGGAAATGTCGGAGACAGTATATAAGAAGATGGACTATGCCCGCAGCCAGATACAGGGTTATGTAGAACAGATGCTGTGCTATGGACGGCTTAAGGCAGAACACAAGGACTATATATTTGAGCGGATTTCTCTGGAAGAGTGCTGCGGCGAAGTGCTGGAGGAATACCAAAGCCTTCTGGAGGAAAAAGGATTTGAAACGGAGCTTGCGGTGGACTTTGTGGTCGTCTCAGACCGTAAGGGACTTTCCTTCATACTGGGGCAGGCAGTGAGCAATGCTCTAAAGTATGCAAGAAAGGATGCACGCCCATTTCTTAGAATTTATGCCAGAGAGGAGGAATGCGGCGTATGCCTTGTCGTCCAGGATCATGGCATTGGGGTGAAAAAACACGACCTGCCCTTTATATTTGACAAGGGGTTCGTAGGAGATACGGAGGAAAACCGGAAGAGGGCCACCGGGATGGGGCTGTATCTGGCCAGGCAGACCGCGCAGGATATGCGGATTCAGATAGAGGCCAGGTCTAAGTACGGGGAAGGATTCGAGTTTATCCTGCATTTCCCGGAGATAGACAGCAGGAAAAGGTGAACGGTATAGACTTTTTTGGGCAAAGGATCTGGAAGAGGCTTATGAACTGAATCAGAAGAAAGGGAACCAGATTATAGGCGGGATTATCAGGCGAAGATGATCTTTTCCCGTAGGGAGGCGCGCCGTTTTGCCTACGACGTGGTCTACACCAATGTGATGGCGGCGGGCGCATACCGGGGATATTTCCATTGCATGCGGTGTTTTCCCCGGACAGCGCGAAGGGTGCGTCATGGACGATACGGGCCAGGATTGAAGCGGCGGGGAAAACAAAGGCCTGCGTCTGTTTCGGGGGTGAGCCGGGAAACCCGGTATGGTTTTCACGGGAGTATTTCCCTGAGCTCATGAGGCTCCAAGGGGACCGGGGAGGAAGACGTATCTTGCGCGACCATATGGAGGAAGCCGCGTGGTTTCAGGCGGCAGAGGCCCGGGAACTGGCAGATGTGGATACGATGCCGCAGGAAGGGGCAGGAGAAGGTTTATCTGGAGGAAAAACGGTTTGCAATCAGAAGGAAAAGTAGTACAATATCTTTATCACAAAGGCGGAGGCGCAAAACATGCAGAAATTAAAGGAGAGAATACAAAAGGATGGAAAGGTCAAAGAAGGTCTCTGATTCCGGCGCAAAGCTTGTGGGAGCCGGAGTGGTGATCGAAAAAGGATTCCAGCTCGGCGGGGATACGATCCGCCAAAAAGGAATCCATCTCGAATCACTTGCGATCGTGGAAAGCATGGACGAGAAGACAGGAGAGGTTGTATTCCGGGAGTAAGCCGTCCTGTCTGTCTTCCTTTGTCCTTAGCGTTCGAGTCCATGAACCCAGTCGGTCTTCTTATAATAGATAAGGAAGATCAAGGAGCTTAAGGCCCATGTCAGAGGGTATGCCCAGAATACGACGTTGATGCCCGGAATAAATCGGGTTATGACAGAAATATAACTTACCCGGACGACGCACCAGATTGCGATCATGACGAACATAGGTACAATAGCTTTCCCCGCCCCGCGGAAGATTCCCGCCATACAGTGCGAGAGGGCAAGGAGGAAGTAGAAGGGGGTAACGATCCTGGCCTGGGTCACCCCGTAGGCAACAACCTCCGGCGTACTGTTAAAAGCAGAAATAAATACCGGAGAGATAAAATAGAGGCATACTCCGGTCAGTTCGGCGGCGCTTAAAGAACAGATAATGCCGAAAACGGCTCCTTTTTTGGCGCGGTCGTACTTTTTAGCCCCCAGATTCTGGCTGATGAAAGTCGTCAGCGCCATGGAAAAGCACATGACGGGCAGAAAAGCGAAGCCTTCCGCCTTGCCGTAGGAGCCGCAGCCGGCGACGGCCATTTCCCCGAATTTGTTAATGTTCGACTGTACGACCACATTCGCCAATGAAATGATCGAGTTCTGGATGCCGGCGGGAAGTCCGTTCGTGATCACCTGTCGGAGCATGTCGCGGTCCAGCCGGATATCCTGCGGAGAAAGCCGGATGTCTTCCGGGGATTTCATGAGCTGTCTAAGGCATAAAAAGGCGCTGAGAAGCTGGGAGACAATGGTAGCGAACGCCGCCGCGCCGACCCCGAAATGGAATACTGCGATCAAAAGCAGATCTAAGGCGATATTGACGACAGAAGAAATAATAAGATAGATTAAGGGATGGCGGCTGTCCCCAACTGACCGCAGGATCCCTACAAAAAAGTTATACATTACAAAACCGACAGACCCGCAGAAATAGATCCGGAAATATGTAATCGAGTTCGGAAGCACCTCGGGCGGCGTGCCCATCAGCACAAGTATCTGCGGAGCGGCGGCAAGGCCTAAAAATGTCAGGACAACGCTGCAGATAAGCCCGAAAGCGGTAGCCGTGTGGATCGCTTTCTGTAAATTTGGAATGTCCCGCGCGCCGAAATATTTGCCGATCACGACCCCGGCGCCGATGGAAATCCCATTAAAAAGTCCGACCATCAAAAAGATCAGATTGCCGGAGGAGCTTACAGCCGCAAGGGCGGCGCTTCCTATGAAGTTCCCTACGATCAGGGAGTCCGCGGTGTTGTAAAGCTGCTGAAATAGATGGCCCCAAAAAATGGGAAGCGTAAATGCAATAAGCCGCCTCCCGATGCTTCCTTCAGTCAGAAGCAAAGTAGATGATTTTGACATACCTTAATTCCCCCAAATCTTTTGTCATACTTTACAGCATATAGTAATCAGTATATCGCTTTTCAAAAGAAAATCAAGCGTAAGGAGAAAATGTTATGGAGAAACAGGAAATATTGAAACATGTAGACCATACGCTGCTATCCCAGACAGCAGTGTGGGAAGAAATCCGTCAGATTCTGGACGACGGCATGAAATACAGCGCAGCGTCGGCCTGCATTCCCGCCTCTTATGTGAAGCAGGCGGCAAAATACGTGCAGGGCAGGCTTCCCATCTGTACGGTCATAGGCTTTCCAAACGGTTATACCACGACTGCGTCGAAGGTCTTTGAGGCAAAGGACGCCGTTATAAACGGTGCGGACGAGATCGATATGGTTATTAATATCGGATATCTGAAAGACAAGAGATATATTGAAGTAAGAGACGAGATCCTGCGGGTCCGGGAGGCATGCAGGGGGAAAATCCTCAAGGTAATCATTGAAACCTGCCTGTTAAGTGAGGACGAGAAGATTCGCATGTGTAAGATTGTGGCAGACGCGGAGGCAGATTATATCAAGACTTCAACCGGGTTTGCCGCTTCGGGGGCTACGTTTGCGGATGTAGAGCTGATGAAGAAATATGTGGGTGACGAGGTAAAGATTAAAGCGGCCGGAGGTATCGCCTCCTTTGACGATGCAGAAAGATTTCTAAAGCTCGGCGCGGACAGGCTTGGAACCAGCCGCCTGGTTAAACTGATGAAGAGTTTGGAAACAGGGGCGTAAAAGATGGACTTTTATAAACGCATGGAAGTGGTCTGTGCGCAGATTCCCTATGGGAAAGCGGCGACGTACGGGCAGATCGCCCTTCTCTGCGGGAAACCGAAGAACGCGCGCCAGGTAGGATATGCTTTAAACCGCGGTCTGGCAGGAGAAGGAGTTCCCGCCCACCGCATTGTAAATGCATCAGGCATCTTAAGCGGCGCACAGTCGTTTGAAATGCCGGAACTCCAGAAAATGCTTTTAGAAAAAGAGGGCGTAAAGGTGTGTAAAACGGAGAAGGGCTGGCGGGTAGACCTAAAACGCGACGGCTGGAAAAACACGATGGAGGACGCAAGGCTGTTCAGGGAAAAATTCCGGGAACTGAGGATATAGAGCGGAATATAGGTTGAAATATCGGCGGGCTTTTCGTATTATTATACTGTAAAGATGATTTCAGCCTGTGCGGCGGCGGAGCGAAAGAGCGAAGAAGAAGCGTGCAGTTTAGCACATGGAGCTGGATAAAAGAAAACTAACACAATTTGGAAAGGCGAAGTGACATGAGTATGAAAGAGATGAAACCTGTAAAAGAAGGCAAGGTACGTGAGATTTATGATAACGGCGACAGCCTGATCATGGTTGCGACAGATCGTATCAGTTGTTTTGACGTGATTTTAAAAAACGATGTAACAAAAAAAGGGACTGTGCTTACGCAGATGTCCCGGTTTTGGTTCGATATGACAAATGACATCATCCCAAACCATATGGTATCCGTTGATGTGAACGATATGCCGGAATTTTTCCGTCAGCCGCAGTTTGACGGAAATAGTATGCTGTGTAAAAAGCTGAATATGCTCCCGATCGAGTGTATCGTCAGGGGTTATATTACCGGGAGCGGCTGGGCGAGTTATCAAAAAGACGGGACAGTCTGCGGGATACGACTTCCAGAAGGGCTTAAGGAGTCCGACAAGCTTCCGGAGCCTATCTATACCCCTTCTACCAAGGCCGAGATCGGGGATCATGATGAAAATATTTCTTATGAACAAAGTGTGGAGTATCTGGAAAAACGTTTCCCGGGAAAGGGCGAGGAGTACGCTTCCCGTCTGCGCGATTATACGCTTGCACTGTATAAAAAGTGCGCGGATTATGCGCTTAAGAAGGGAATCATCATCGCGGATACCAAGTTTGAATTTGGGCTGGACGACGAGGGAAATATTGTTCTTGGCGACGAGATGCTTACACCGGACAGTTCTCGTTTCTGGCCGGCGGACGGATATGAGCCGGGACATGGACAGCCGTCCTTTGACAAGCAGTTTGCGCGCGACTGGCTGAAGGCGAACCCTGATAACGACTGGACGCTGCCGGAGGATATCGTAGAAAAAACGATCGATAAATATTTGCAGGGGTATGAACTGCTGACCGGAAGTAAGCTGTAAAGTTTTAAAGCAATAGAAAAAGGAAACCTCGTTATTTTGCTTACAAGGTTTCCTTTTTATTAATGCGGAAGATGGGACTTGAACCCACACGCCCTTGCGAGCACTAGAACCTGAATCTAGCTCGTCTGCCATTCCGACACTTCCGCATCAACGACTTATATATTACCACATCATTAAAAAATATGCAATAGCTATTTTGAGTTTTTTGTTACGATCCATACCGGACCTGCGGGCGCAGGACTGTGAATAGTAATATTTTTTTAAAGTAATAACGTATCAGTTCAGCCATACAGACCGATAGCAAACTAAATGTCTTTATTAAAATGAAGGGATATGCTACAATAAAAGTGTTTCATAAAAAGCCGTATTTATGAGGAGGAAGGAAGATGAAATTTACGTTAGATAAGGATATCACTTATGAGCAGGCTGTGGAGCGTATGTTCGAGATACTTGGCAACAGCCAGATTATGGCGCTTGCATCAAGCCTGAACGACCATGTTACTGTTAGGAATATGAGCTGTCTGTTTTACGATGAGAAGATATATTTTAAGACGGATAAGAATTTCCGCAAGACAAAGCAGCTTTTTGCAAATCCTAACGTGGCGCTTTGCTGGAGCGGCGTGCAGGTAGAGGGAACTGTGGCGGACAAGGGTCTGGTCGCGGAGGAGCCGGGGTTAAGATTCGCAAAAGGTTATGAAAAATACCTGTCTCACAGCTACAATAAATATAGTCATAAAGAGACGGAGATCTTGATCGAGGTGACTCCGGTTTTTGTGGAAATATGGGATACCAGCGACGACGGATATGCGTTCCAGTTGTTTATTGATTTTAAAAATAAGACCGTAGAGGTCAAGCCGTACGACACAAAGCAGTGAATTCCGGCGGGAAAGGGGGTAAGGTAAAAGCATGGCCAAAGGCAGAGGACAAGTCAAAAAGGAGCAGATTCAGACAGAGCATATGGTATTTGCTCTGGATATTGGAACCCGGAGCATTATCGGGATGCTGGGAACGGTTGAGGATGAGAAAGTAAAGATCATTGCCATCGAAAGGGAAGAGCATACGGAGAGGGCGATGATTGACGGACAGATTGAGAATATAGAGAAGGTATCGGCGCTGGCGGCAAAGGTGAAAAAGCGTTTAGAGAATAAGGTACACCTTAAGCTGAACCGGGTCTGTGTGGCGGCGGCAGGCCGTGCGCTCAGAACGAAACGGGCGGATTTTGACCTGACCCTGCCCGATGCGAGAGTAATTGACGATGAGATCATCAGCCGTCTGGAAGCGGGGGCGATCAGTAAAGCGGAGGAAGCGTTTGAGGCGGAAAATGTGGCGGAGAATGATACACGCCGTTTTTATCTGGTAGGATATACGGTATGTCAGTATTTTCTGGATGATTATCTGATATCCAGCCTGAAAGACCATCGCGGCAGACATGTGAAAGTAGATTTGATCGCAACATTTCTTCCGAGCGAAGTGGTCGATAGCCTGTATGCCACTATGAATAAGATCGGGCTTGAAGTGGCGAGCATCACTCTTGAGCCGATCGCGGCCATCAACGCTACGATTCCGGAAAGTCTGCGTCTGCTGAATCTGGTTATGGTGGATATTGGCGCGGGAACGTCGGATATCGCCGCATGTACAGGGGGAAGCGTGACGGGGTACACGATGGCCACTGTCGCGGGAGATGAGATTACCGAGACTCTTATGAAGGAGTACCTGGTAGACTTTGCTACTGCGGAGGAGATGAAGACACAGCTTGCCGGGGATGAAGATATTAACTTTACGGATATATTGGGGTTTGAAAGGAGCGTTACCTGTGCGGAGGCTCTTCGATGTATCCGCGGGACTTTGGAGAATATATGCAGGGAGATCGCGGGAAAAGTTCTTGAGATAAACGGCGCGGCTCCGTCCGCGTTGTTCCTGGCGGGAGGCGGAAGCAAGCTTGCAGGGCTGAAAGAGGGAATTACGCAGGCGCTGCAGATGGATGCCAGCCGTGTGGCGGTCGCGGGGAATAATTTCCGCGCCAGTGCGTTTTCAGAAGAATATGATCTGAATAATCCGGAGTATGCTACTCCGCTTGGCATCACGATTTCGTCCGGACTGAATATGACGCATGACAGTTTCCGCGTTATCCTGAATGAGAAACCCGCGAAGTTATTCCGAAGCGGCAGTTTTACGGTGCTGAACCTTCTGATGATGAACGGATACAGTTTCCAGGATATTCTGGGGCGTTCCGGTGCGAACCTTACTGTGTCGGTCAACGGGAAGCGTAAAGTGTTTTATGGGTCGGCGGCCCTTCCGGCATCCCTTTATATTAATAAAAAGGAAGGGAAGCTTTCGGATATCGTACATGCGGGAGATATTATTGATTTTACTCCCGCTGTGCGGGGAATGCCTGCAAAAGCGTATCTCCGGGATATAGACGGGGCGCCGGACAGCCCGGAAATTGCGCTGAATGGGCGGTACACTTCTTTGGATACGCCTCTTAAGAGCGGCGATATTATTATGATAAAGCTGGCGGATACGCCGAAGGCGGGTCCGGTAGAAAAGAAGAGAGAACCCGAACAGCTTTCTCTGGAAATGATGACCGAAATGAGGTATGCAAGAGAAGCGCTGTCTGCGTCTGAAGAAATGCAGGAGCCGGAAGACCTGGAGGAGATTTTAGAGGCGGAAGAGCCGGAAGAAGTTCTGGAATTGGAAGCGGAAGCGGCGGAAGAGCTGGAAGAAGTTTTGGATCCAGAGATGGCTGAGCCGGAAAATATTTCGGAGCCGGAGGAAGATTCAGAACCGGAAAAAGTATCTGTGCCTGTCGCCGCTGCAGCAGGCCAGGCCGCGGGAAATATATTGTTTCATTTAAACGATAAGCCCCTTCGTCTGCCGCGTAAGGAGAACGGGCAGCCATACTATCTGATGGATATGATCGAGTACTCCGGCATTGACCTTAAGAATCCGAAAGGGAAGATACGGCTGAGCGTGAACGGAGATTCTGCAATGTTCCAGCAGCCGTTGTTCCAAGGGGACGTTATACGAATAGAGGAAGAAATTTAAAAATGATGGAATGGTTAAAAAAACTATTTGCCCCTGTTGATATGACAGTCGGCAGGCCGTGGGAAGATATCCTGATATTTACGGTCCCCATGCTGATCGGAAATATCGCGCAGCAGCTATACAATACTGTGGACAGTGTTGTGGTGGGAAATTATGTGGGAGATAATGCGCTGGCGGCGGTAGGAAGCGCCGGACCGATTCTCAATCTTCTGATCGTACTTTTTGTGGGGATCAGCGTCGGAGCCGGTATTATGGTTTCCCAGTATTTCGGCGCAAGGAACAGGGAGGATTTATCCAGCACGATCGGCAACAGTATTACGCTGACAGCCTTGGCGTCTCTGTTTATGATGGTGTTTGCAACGCTGGCGTCACGCCCGCTTTTGATCCTTCTTAGGACGCCGGACAGCATTTTAGACTGGTGTACTTCCTACCTGAGGATTTTGTTCATCGGTGTGGCAGGGATGGCCTTTTACAATATATTAAGCGGTATCCTGCGCGGGCTGGGGGACTCCATATCGGCCCTCGTTTATCTCATTGTAGCGAGTGTACTTAATATCATCCTTGACCTGGTGTTTGTCATCCGGTTTCAGATGGGGGTGTCGGGCGTCGCTCTTGCTACGGTGATCGCCCAGGCGGTTTCTGCCTTTTTATGTCTGTTGAAACTGATGCGGATGAAGGAGTATTTTGACCTTAAGCCGTCTTATCTCAAAGTGGCGAAGAGACATGCTATGAATATAGTGCGGCTCGGCGTGCCTTCCGGGGTGACGCAGGCGATTATGTCCATGGCAATGCTGGTGGTACAGTCTTTGACGAACAGTTTTGGAGAACAGTTTATTGCCGCCAATGTTATTGTGATGCGTGTGGATGGTTTTGCCATGCTGCCGAACTTTTCCTTTGGTACGGCCATGACGACCTATGCCGGGCAGAATGTCGGAGCGGGCAGGCCAGATAGAGTTTCCCAGGGGGCAAAGCAGGGGACTTTGATGGCTATGGGAGTTTCGACGGTGGTCACAGCATTGATCCTTCTGCTGGGAAAGAACCTGATGGGAATTTTTACAAGCACAGAATCTTTAGTTGAGCTGAGTATGAGAATGATGCAGATTCTTGCGGCAGGTTACATAGCGGTGGCGGTAACGCAGAGCCTTTCCGGTGTGATGCGGGGAGCGGGAGATACTATGACGCCGATGTGGATATCCATTTTTTCCACAATCATATGCCGTGTCCCGATCGCCTACGGTCTGGTATATTTGACACGAAGCGCACAGTATCCGAAAGGGCGCAGCGATAGCATTTTTATTTCCTTACTGATATCATGGCTTTTGGGCGCTCTTGTCACGGGAATATTTTATCGGAGGGGAAAATGGAAGAGCAAAGGACTGAGTTAGTATACTGGCTGTCAGTACAACAAAGTGGGATAAGATAAAACGACAAACAGGGAACCGTTTTCAGGAAAAACGGCTCCCCTTTTTTGTCGTATGGTTCAGACATGAATCTGTTCCAGTACTTCGCCGATAGGGTCGTGGATCGTAAGGTCCGCGCGCACATCTTTTGCCGTGGCGTCTTTGTTGATAACGACCAGATGTCTGCCGTGGAAATAATCGATGAACCCGGCTGCCGGATAGACGATCAGGGAGGTGCCTCCGATGATCAGCATGTCGGCCTCCGAGATGGCACGGATACTTTTCTGGATAATGGAAGGGTCCAGGCCTTCTTCATAGAGAACAACATCCGGGCGGATCGTTCCGCCGCACTCACAGACAGGGATGCCGGATGCTTTTTTTACATAATCGGCGTCGTAGGATTTATGACAGCGCATACAATAATTGCGGAGAATGCTGCCGTGAAGTTCAAGGACATTTTTACTGCCAGCCGCCTGGTGCAGACCGTCGATATTCTGAGTAATAACGGCGGTCAGTTTTCCGGCCTTTTCCAGTTCCGCGAGTTTTAAATGGGCCGGATTCGGTTTTGCGTCCAGGAACATCATTTTCTCTTTATAAAAATCATAGAATGCTTCTGTATTTTTCATAAAGAAAGAGTGACTTACGATCTCCTCCGGCGAATATCGGTATTTTTGGCGGTACAGCCCGTCCGCGCTGCGGAAATCGGGAATATTGCTTTCCGTGGAAACACCTGCGCCGCCGAAAAATACGATTCGGCTGCTTGTGTCAATCATTTGCTGTAATTGCTCGATAGAATTCATGGATATCCCCCTTTTCTGAAAATATTTGAGAGCCGATATGTCTGTACTTCTTTCTACCCCGCGGGCGGGGGAATTCGTACTAAAGCTCGTGAAATACCTCGCTAAGTACTCATTATTATACCAAGCAATCGGCGCGGAGGCTACAAGAAATTTTATTTTCCGCTTGTCTGATAATATTTCAGCGAGTATACTTATCAGTATATTATAATTAGAATGCAGTCTGTTTTGGGGAAAACAGTACCGGATTTGAATGCTATGTTAGGAGAGGTTGAGATGAAGCTGTCAAATTGGAAAAATCTGTGTCTTATTTTATTAGGAAATACGATCTATGCACTGGCTGTGGCGGTGTTTATTCTTCCGAACAACTTGATTACCGGGGGGACGACCGGGCTTGGCATCACAATGGAGCATTATCTGCATTTGCCGATCCATACTTTTGTATTGATTTTTAATGCGCTGATGTTCCTTCTGGGCGCGTTGATTCTGGGGATGAAGTTTGCGCTTACGACGCTTGTCAGTACATTTTATTATCCTGTTATCCTGGGAGTTTTTACGCAGATTCCCGCGCTTTCACAGGTGACGCAGGATAAGATGCTGTCAACGATCTGCGGCGGTCTTATGATCGGGGCAGGAATCGGTGTGGTCATTCGGGCGGGTGCGTCCACAGGAGGTATGGATATTCCGCCGCTTGTACTAAATAAAAAATTCGGGCTGTCGGTTTCGGTTATGCTGTATGTGTTTGATTTCGTAATTCTGATTATGCAGATGCTTTTTTCTGACAAGGAACAGATCATTTACGGCATTCTCCTTGTCTTGATCTATACGGTTATCTTGGATAAGG
>CAMNWW010000015.1 GCA_946566415.1 uncultured Lachnospiraceae bacterium
AAATCGACGAAAACATTCGCAATTCGCTCATTTTTCTGCGAAAAATGGCTTCTTGCTCATGTTTTAGCGGGACCCATGGACATAAAATCACATGCAAGCATGCATTTTATGTCCATTTGTCCCTTGACTCATTATATTAATATGCAAAAAGAAAAAATAGGGAACGTACAGCCGCGACTGGGCGGTTTATAGTCTGTATCTGTGTCAGGCTGAATACAATAGTAATAAAGCCATGCGGCGGAGGTTTTTGCATGAAATTTGTACTATATCTGACAGACTTTATTGTACCGCTTGTGATCTTTGGCATCATCCTTTACGGGCTGAGTATGAAAGTGAAGGTGTATGATACATTTATTAAAGGGGCAAAAAGCGGTTTTTTTACGGTAATCAAAATTATGCCAACCCTGATCGGGCTTATGGTGGCAGTGGGAATCCTTCGGGCGTCCGGGTTCCTGGACGCGATTTCCCAGCTTCTGGGGGGAGTGACGGAGGCGTTTGGATTTCCGGGAGAACTAGTTCCGCTTACTGTAGTGAAGATGTTTTCTTCCTCAGCAGCTACCGGACTTCTTTTAGATTTGTTCAAGGAATTTGGGACAGATTCACATGTGGGACTGATCGCCTCAATTTCTATGGCGTGTACAGAAACCATTTTCTATACCATGTCAGTATATTTTATGACGGCAAAAGTGACGAAGACGAGATATACACTGCCAGGGGCGCTTATCGCGACAGGGGCAGGGCTGGCCGCAAGCGTAGTTTTGGCAGGGATGATGTATTGATAGAAAAACAGACGCTCCGGGCCGCTGCTAAAGATCGCAGACGCGGCGTCCGGAGCAAACCATTTTATGCTTTGATATGCTGTGTTATTCCCTCGCGACCTGAATCACTCTGCCCGGAGACTTCCCCAGAAAAACAGCGCTACCGTTCCGGGACCGGTATGGCTTCCGATAGTGGTTCCCACGCTGTTGATCTCTACATGTCCGTTTAATTTCGGGAATTTCTGTTCGACGAGATCGGCTACCGCTTTCGCGTCATCATAGCATGCGGAGTTGGAAATGTAGCATTTCCCGGAATAATTAAGGCCGTCTTCCGCATATTCCTCCATTTTCTGGACAATTGCCTGAATGACTTTCTTTTTCCCGCGGATCTTATACCGTGGGATAAGGCGTCCTAAGGCATCCATATTCAGCAGTGGACAAATATTCAAAATTCCGCCGATGGCTCCGGAGGTTTTGGAAATACGTCCGCCTTTGATATAGAAGGTCAAATCAGTGGAGAAGAACCAGTGATGGAGCCTCAGCTTGTTTTCTTCGGCCCATGCGGCCAGCTTTTCCAATTCCATGCCGTCATCCCGCAGATCCGCCAGTTTGTCCATAAACAGACCGTAACCGGAAGAGGCGCCCAGAGAGTCTACGATGTAGATCCTGCGTTCCGGGTACTGTTCACGCAGTTCCACGGCCGCTAGATTCGCCGAGTTAGAAACCCCGGAGATACCGGAAGAAAGGGTGACATGTAGAATATCGAAGCCATCCTTTAAGAACGGTTCAAAATAATCGTGAAATTCCTCTGCATTTACCTGAGAGGTTTTTGTGTTTGCACCGTTCGCCATGGCCGAATAGAAATCCGCAAAGGACATGGATTTGCCGAGATCGTCGGAGTATTCTTTCCCGTCCAGTTCATAATGAAAACAAACGTAATGAATATCACGGTTTTTGAAATGTTCCTCTGTCAAGTCGGCAGTGGAACAGCAGCTGATAATATATTTTTGCATTTTGTAAGCCCCCTTAACGTTTATATTATACATCAATTAGGGGCTGGGTGGTAGGCTACATCTGAAATTTTTCCACCTATGCGGTTGAAATTGCGATTCACGGCAGCCCGCTTCACAATATTCGCAAAACCTGTCAGCAAACTGGCAGTCGAAGAGGTAAAAAAATATTGACGAAATGAAAAAAATGTGGATAATAGATTTTGTGTATTATCTACTGACAAGACATATAAATTTACAGAAGCCGATGCAGTGATGACAAATTGTAACGAGAGAGGAAAGTGTGAAGAAGGATGAAGGAGTTTTTAGAGAAGAAAAATATTATTTTTTCGGCAAAGAGGTACGGAATTGATGCCTTAGGCGCGATGGCGCAGGGGTTGTTCGCGTCCCTTTTGATCGGGACGATCATCAGTACAGTGGGAGAACAGTGCGGGCTTTCTATTCTGGCGACGGTAGGCGGCTATGCGAAGGGCGCGACAGGAGCGGCTATGGCTGTATCGATCGGCTATGCTCTGCAGTGTCCGCCGTTAGTGTTGTTTTCTCTTGCGGCAGTGGGAATGGCGGCGAACGAGCTTGGAGGCGCCGGCGGTCCTTTGGCAGTCTTGATTGTGACGATTTTCGCGGCGGAGCTGGGAAAGCTGGTATCGAAGGAGACAAAGGTGGATATCATTGTGACGCCCCTGGTCACGATTGGGACAGGCGTACTTTTAGGGCTTTGGTGGGCGCCCGCTATCGGGACGGCCGCAAGCGCGGTGGGAACGGCAATCATGTGGGCGACGGAGCTCCAGCCTTTTTTCATGGGAATCCTGGTGTCCGTTATCGTGGGAGTCGCGCTTACGCTCCCCATCAGCAGCGCCGCGATCTGTGCAGCGCTTTCTCTGACCGGTCTCGCAGGAGGCGCGGCGGTTGCCGGCTGCTGTGCGCAGATGGTGGGTTTTGCAGTGATGAGTTTTAAGGAAAATAAATGGGGAGGGCTTTTTGCGCAGGGAATCGGGACGTCTATGCTTCAGATGGGAAATATTGTCAAGAACCCGAAGATATGGATTCCGCCTACACTTGCGTCCGCCGTCACCGGTCCTGTGGCGACCTGTGTTTTCCAGATGAAAATGAACGGCGCGGCAGTGGCTTCTGGGATGGGGACGTGCGGTCTTGTCGGGCAGATCGGTGTGTACACCGGATGGCTAAGCGACATTTCGGAAGGGACGAAGGCGGCGGTCACAGCGATGGACTGGGCGGGAATGCTCCTGATCTGTTTTATTCTTCCTGCCATCCTCTCCTGGGCAATCGCACTGCCTATGCGCAGGAAAGGATGGATAGGGGAGAACGACCTGAAACTGGATCTGTAACCATTGGACGTGCGTTATTTCAGAAGTGTTTCGCGTACATTGCTGTAAACGATATCAAACGGCGCCGGGCCGACATCGAGCACGGCGCGGTGAAATTCTTTTTGAGAAAAATCTGATTGGAGCTGACCTGCAATTTCTTTCTTGAGCTGGAAAAATTTCAGGTATCCAAGATAATATTTCAGATAGTTTCCCGGATCGCCTATAATCAGTTCATAGATACTCTTTATGGCGTTTACGTCCGTGATCCCGTACATTTTAAAGAATGCGGCGGTATCGGTAAGGCTCCATCCGTCATAATGTATACCCATATCCGCCAGGGCGTAAAGGGCTAAAATGACGGAGCTGTTTTTCTGGAGGAGAGTCGCTTCGTCCTTCGAGAGCGGCGCCATATAGTAAGACATCATTTCAGCATAGGTCGCCCAGCCCTCAACGTATCCGCCGAAGTCCAGGATGCTGCGGATCGGATCCGTATTTTTGGAAGAAAAATACACAGTCTGGTAAAGGTGTCCCGGATATCCCTCGTGGGCGAGCGTTGTATAGAGGTTCAGCCCCTCCCGGGTCTGTCCCTGGTTGATGTAGATCACGTTTTCGGAAGTGTTGTCGATGGCAGGAATCATGTAAAATGCAGGACTTAGATACTCCTCCATGGCAGATGGAACGTATTTAATACTTGTATTTACCGGAGGAATTTCCGGAAAGGCGCCGGAGATCTTATTTTTCAGATCGTTTAACATGGAGGAAGGCGCGGTCGACTCCAGGATAGACGCGCCTGAATTTGCGGCGGCAGTAGGGTAGAGGATTTTTTCCATGGCAGTTAAATCCTCGCTAATCTGATCCCGTGTCATCTGCTGAAGCGTGGGAATTGGCTCCGAGATTCCGGATTCTCTGCGGACAAGATACTCATAGTATTCTCTTCCTTCCGGGAAGAAACAAAGCCCCTTCTCGTTCGTCCCTGTGCCTTCAAGCTTTTTCAGCTCTTGGGCCAGTCTGGTATAGGCCGGAAATATGGTGCTTTGTATCTGCTCCCGGTTTCTTTCGGTATAAAAAGCCTTTTCGCTTTCAGGAAGCTCTTCCAGTGTCAAAAGGCGTTCTTCAAATGTAGAGTATAAATAGTTGGAATCTCCCATTTCTACAAAAGACAGGCATTCCTTGACGACTGACTGAAGCTGATAATCGGGCATAAAAAGTCCTTGTTCTGATTTTTTTTGTTCAAAGGTAAGTAAAGAATCAAAATATTCCCCTGTTTTTTCGAGAAGCTGCAGATAGACTTCTACATCTTCTGTATTATGAAACTGATATTCGGATAAAAGAACAGGAAGCTGGGCGTGCGTGCCGGTAAGCGGACTTAACGGCTCCTGGTACAAAAGATATCCGGCCCCGTCGGAAACCGTTTCCAGATAAGAGTCAAGAATATCGTAAGTTAAACGGTTTTCATCCGACAGCTTCGCGGACTTAAATTTATGGAGGGCTGTCAGGTAGTTCTCGACGGATATATACGCGGCGGCGGGATCGGTTGGAAAACTGCCGTATGTAACCGGGGAATCTGTAAGGCCGTATGCCGAGGGCTCCTGAAGTGTGTAATGAAGGCTGATCGTACTTGCCGATACTTCCTGGCGGAAAAGCTGACCCGTAAAGTCCTGGAAAGCTTCGTCGTCAGATTTAGGCGAGGAACAACTGGTAAGTAAAATGAAAAGAGAAAAAAGAAGTAAGTATTTCAGCCTGGAAAATGATAGACGTTTCATTTAAGAAGCTCCAAAAAAGATTTTGGTATAATTTATGACAGAAAAGGGAAAAAAAGAATCAGACATGTTTAAGAGAGGATATGCCGTTTGGTACGGCACACCCTCCCGTGATTTTAACCTGTAAACGGTTAAAAGTTCTGTGAGCCTCAACGCATAGACGGCTGGCTCAAGATGGACTTCACATGATCGACTTCCTCTTTGGTCGCTTTGGCCGCGGGAACATAATAATGTTTCTCACGTGCCGCTTCATAAAGCTTTTCCTGAGACATTTCGCACTGGTTGCGGATCTGTTTCAGGCATTGTTTTAATTCCTTGTTTTCTGTCTGTGGGATCATTTCCCCAAACATTTTCAGTTCTCCGTTAACTCCTACAAGAGCGTCGCTTACCATTGTCTTTTCTTCCATGATCTTCACCTCCTATAAAAACTTCATGAGTTCCTGCTTGTTTTTCATTGCAGAATCAGCCGCGTCCTGAAAGAGCTGCTTGATCTGCGGATCCTGTGTCTGAGAGGCGTAATCGGTCATTTTACAATGCGTTGTGTCGTAGCCCCCGATCAGGTGGCGAAGATTTTGCAAATCCAGAATAGAAATATCAGACATAATAAATTCCTCCTTTTTGGTACCCACATCTTTTCAGGTTCAGGAATATTCTACCCAAAACAAGAGTTATTATTCTATTTTGCTGATTTAATAAATGCCGAAAACAATGCACGCATGGAATCAGACGTGGAAAACATCGCTTCCGGGTGCCACTGTACGCCGACGACAAAGGGAAGCCCCTTGATTTCTATGGCTTCGATTGTGCCGTCGTCGCTATAACCGCAGACGCGGATATTTCCCCCGGGCAGATGGATGCTCTGGTGGTGGAAACTGTTGGTGAACACGTTGTCCCCAAAGATTTCGTGCAGAATGCTGTCCTCTTCGATCTGTACCTTGTGGCAGATATCGCTCCGGTTCTGGGAGGTCTGCATATGCAGGAAAGCGGGTTCCGGCTGCAAAGAGACATCCTGGTAAATCGTTCCGCCCGCGGCGGCGTTCAGAAGCTGCATGCCGCGGCAGATTCCGAGGACCGGTTTTTTCCTTTTCAAAATTTCTTCTGTGAAATGGATTTGAAACATGTCAAAGGCCAGGTTTGTTGTTCCGATTTCTACAAGCGGCGCTTCGTCGAATACGAACGGAGTAAAATCTCCGCCTCCGGGAAGCAGGAAAGCGTCGCAGACGTCCAGGTAGGGCTGGATGGCGGTGCGGTGGAATAACGCGGGAATCAAAAAAGGGATGCCTCCGCTTAAACGCACCGCTTTTATATAGTCATCTGTCACAAACTGCCGTCTTCCTGAAATAGCACAGACGAGAATACCGATCAGGGGTTCCATAATTTTTCCTCCTATTTTCCGTTTAGGGACCTTGTCCCGTAATAATGTATGTGAGGCAGGATGGAATTATGAACGAAAACGGCTATTGTCTGACAGACCTGAATCGGTTATAATGTAGGCATATGATACAGGAAAGGACGTGAATTTATGTTACGAGTGGGATTTTTGACAAGCGGCGGAGACTGTCAGGCGCTAAATGCTGCAATGCGGGGCGTGGTAAAAGGAATTTGCTCTAAGAGAGACGATGTGGAACTTTATGGATTCCAGGAAGGGTATAAGGGGCTTATCTATTCCAATTTTAAGATGTTGACTTCACGGGATTTTTCGGGAATCTTGACTGTGGGAGGAACGATTCTCGGAACCTCCAGACAGCCGTTTAAGTTGATGAGGGTTCCCGATGAGGACGGAATTGACAAGGTAGAGGCGATGAAGCACACCTATCATAAGCTGAACCTGGACTGTCTTGTAGTTCTTGGCGGAAACGGCACGCATAAGACTGCGAATATGCTGCGGGAAGAAGGTCTTCATGTTATTACGCTTCCGAAGACGATCGATAACGACCTATGGGGAACGGATATGACGTTTGGTTTCCAAAGCGCGGTGGACATCGCAACAGATACGATTGATAAGATCCATACAACGGCGACTTCACACAGCCGTGTATTTATCATAGAGGTTATGGGGCACAAGGTAGGCTGGGTGACTCTCCATGCCGGGATTGCGGGAGGCGCAGACATTATCCTGCTTCCTGAGATTCCGTACGACCTAAAGGCAGTCGTTAAGGCGATCAACGCACGTGCGGCCGCAGGCAAGAAATTCACTATCATCGCAGTGGCGGAGGGTGCGATCAGCAAGGAAGACGCAGAACTTTCCAAGAAGAAACTGAAAGAAAAGCAGGAAAAGAAGAAATATCCGTCCGTAGCGTATGAACTGGCTGAAAAGATCCAAAGCAAGACAGACCAGGAAGTAAGAATCACGGTTCCGGGCCATACACAAAGAGGAGGCAGCCCGTGTCCATACGACCGTGTGCTTTCGACACGTCTGGGCGCGGCGGCGGCCGAATTAATCTTGAAAGAGGACTATGGCTATATGGTCGCGATCAAGAACGGAGAGACGAAGAAAGTTCCGCTTGCGGAGGTTGCGGGCAAGCTGAAATATGTTGACCCGAAGTCAAGTATTATTAGGGAAGCAAGGCTTACGGGAATCAGCTTCGGCGATGAGTAAAGGAGTAGATTGATATGTCTTATACCGCCTTATACCGGAAATTCCGTCCGTCGGAATTTGAGGACGTGAAGGGACAAGATCATATTATCACGACACTGAAAAATCAGATTAAGGCAGGAAGGATCGGACATGCCTATCTGTTCTGCGGAACGCGGGGAACGGGAAAGACTACTGTGGCGAAGATATTTGCCAGGGCGGTCAACTGTGAACATCCGCAGGACGGCAGCCCCTGCGGGGAGTGCGCAATGTGCAAAAGCATTTACACGGGCGCTTCCATGAATGTGATCGAGATTGACGCGGCGTCCAATAACGGGGTGGATAATATCAGGGAGATCCGTGAGGAAGTCTCTTACCGCCCCACGGCGGGACGCTACAAGGTATATATTATCGACGAAGTGCATATGCTTTCCATCGGGGCGTTTAATGCGCTTCTTAAGACGCTGGAGGAGCCGCCGGAATATGTGATCTTTATCCTGGCGACGACAGAGGCCCATAAGATACCGATCACTATTTTGTCCCGGTGCCAGCGGTATGATTTTAAACGGATATCTATTGATACGATTGCGGCGCGGCTTACGGAGCTGATGGAAAAAGAGCAGGTCGAGACGGAGGAAAAGGCGATCCGGTATATTGCCAAGGCGGCGGACGGTTCGATGCGCGACGCCTTAAGCCTTCTGGATCAGTGTATCGCATTTTATCTGGGAGAGAAACTGACTTATGAGCATGTGCTGGAGGTGCTGGGGGCGGTGGATACAGATGTGTTCAGCCGTCTTCTTCGCGAGATTATTGCCCAGGATGTTGAGAAGGCGCTGGAAACAGCAGATGAGCTTGTGATGCAGGGGCGGGAGCTGTCGCAGCTTGCGGCGGATTTTACATGGTATCTGCGGAACCTGCTCCTTGTCAAGACTTCAGATCGTATGGAGGAGGCGCTCGACGTCTCCGCTGAGAATCTTGCGCAGCTTAAGGAAGAGGCGCAGATGATCGAACCGGACGTTCTGCTCCGATATATACGCATTTTTTCTGAACTGACGAATCAACTGAAATACGCGGCGCAAAAGAGGGTGCTTTTGGAGGTCACGCTCATTAAGCTGTGCCGTCCGCAGATGGAAGCGAGGGAAGACAGCATTATCGACCGTATCCGTGCTCTGGAGAAACGAGTGGAAGAAGGGGGCGCGCCCACGCCTGGATATGGAGAGGGCAAAGCTGCGGGAGACGATAGAGGACAGAAGGCGGAGCCGCCTCCCCAGCTTCCCAAGGCGCTTGCCGAGGACGTAAAGCAGGCGGCTTCCAATTTCCGCGCGGTCGCGGCAGAAACTTCAGGAATGCTGAGGACTTATTTGAAGCAGGCCAGGCTCAGTGTGGGCAGCCAGGACCAGCTTCTTATCGTGCTCCCGGACGAGATGGCGGCAAGCGTGGTAGGGACAAAGGAGCATAAGGAGGAGATACAGGAGCTAATCGAGAAAAAACTGGGCAAATCGGTCGAGGTTGAGGTGCGCGCGGCCGCAGCGGGAAGAAAGTTTGAAGATAGTTTTGTAGATATTGAAAAGCTGATCAATATGGAGATTACCATTGAAGATGAGTGACGGTAAATAAAGGAGGATGTTTTTAGTGGCAAAGCGAGGAGGCTTTCCGGGAGGACAGTTGCCCGGAAATATGGCAAATCTGATGAAGCAGGCGCAAAAGATGCAGCGCCAGATGGAGGAACAGGCGAAAGAGATGGAGACGAAAGAATTTACCGCTACAGCCGGCGGCGGCGCGGTAGAGGTGGTCGTTAACGGAAAGAGAGAAGTGCAGAGGGTGAAGCTTAAGGAGGAAGTGGTGGATCCGGATGATATCGAGATGCTGGAGGATCTGGTCACGGCTGCGGTTAATGAAGCGCTGCGGCAGGTAGATGAAGCAAGTTCGTCTGCAATGAGTAAGCTGACAGGCGGAATGCCGGGGATGTTCTAAAGGGTTAAGCTTACGCCTTTTGTCCAAAAGCAGGACTAGTAGGAGGAATCATGGATTATTACAGCAGTCAGATCAGTAAACTGATAGAGGAATTATCCAGACTGCCTGGTATTGGGGCAAAGTCAGCCGGAAGGCTGGCTTTTCATATGATAAATATGCCGAAAGAGCAGGTGGAACAGCTCGCAAGTACGATGGTGCAGGCACGCAGCCAAGTGCGGTACTGCAGGGAGTGCTGTACTTTGACGGATGAGGAACTGTGCCCGATCTGCGCCAGTACGGAGCGGGACCACAAAACGATCATGGTGGTAGAGAATCCGCGGGATCTGGGAGCCTATGAGAAGACAGGGAAATATAACGGTGTTTACCATGTGCTTCATGGCGCGATCTCGCCGATGCTGGGTATTGGGCCCGGGGATATCCGGCTTAAGGAGCTGATGGAACGGCTCCAGAGGGATGTTGAGGAAGTGATTATAGCGACCAATTCAAGCCTGGAGGGTGAAACGACGGCGATGTATATCAGCAAACTAATCAAGCCTACGGGTATTAAGGTGAGCCGCATCGCCAGCGGCGTCCCGGTAGGGGGCGATCTGGAGTACATTGATGAAGTGACGCTGCTTCGAGCGCTGGAAGGGCGTACAGAGTTATAATGAAAAAGTCCAATCCTATTGACGGATAACTGATAAATGGGCTATAATTTGAATGATAATAGGTAACTTATGGTGGCGGGGGCAAAGTTTTTTGACTCCGGTATCATTATGTATCAATGTCAATATTTTAAGGAGGAAAAGGAAATGAGATTTTTCATTGACACAGCAAATGTTGATGACATCAGGAAAGCGAATGATATGGGTGTTATCTGTGGAGTGACAACGAATCCGTCTCTGATTGCAAAAGAGGGACGTGTATTTGAGGAGGTCATTGCGGAGATCGCATCTATCGTGGACGGTCCGATCAGCGGAGAAGTAAAAGCGACGACTACGGATGCGGAAGGCATGATCGCGGAAGGTAAAGAAATCGCGAAAATCCATCCGAATATGGTAGTTAAGATTCCGATGACAGTAGAAGGGCTCAAAGCATGCAAAGCGCTTACCGCGGAAGGGATCAAGACGAATGTAACCCTGGTGTTTACAGCGAATCAGGCGCTGCTTGCGGCAAGGGCCGGCGCAACTTACGTGTCTCCGTTCCTGGGACGTTTAGATGATATTTCCGAGCACGGAGTGGATCTGATTCGGGATATCGTTGAAATTTTTTCAATGGCAGGCGATATTGATACACAGATTATTGCGGCAAGTGTACGTAACACCATGCATGTGACCGACTGCGCGCTTGCGGGGGCGGATATTGCTACAGTTCCGTATAAGGTAATCGAGCAGATGACACATCATCCGCTTACAGACGCAGGCATCGCGAAATTCCAGGCTGACTACAGGGCTGTATTTGGCGAGTAGATTATGGAAGGTAAATTCAGGAGGCTAATTTCATGAACAAGTCAGAACTTATGAAAACTGCAAACAAGGTCCGCAAAGACGCTGTGACGGCAGTTTATCATGCGAAATCCGGACATCCGGGCGGATCTTTATCCGCGGCAGATATTTACACATATTTATTCTTTGAGGAGATGAACATTGACCCGGAAGACCCGAAAAAGGCGGACCGCGACCGTTTTGTCCTGTCAAAAGGACATACGGCTCCGGGATATTATGCAACGCTTGCAAACAGGGGCTTTTTCCCGGTAAAGGACCTGGAAACTCTGCGCCATACGGGTTCCTATCTGCAGGGGCATCCAGATATGAAGCATATTCCGGGCGTTGATATGTCCAGCGGCTCTTTAGGACAAGGAATCTCAGCGGCAGTCGGTATGGCGATTTCAGCGAAGCTCTCAAACGACAGCTACCGTGTCTATACGCTGCTTGGCGACGGCGAGATTCAGGAGGGGCAGGTATGGGAGGCGGCGATGCTTGCCGGATTCCAGAAGCTGGACAACCTGGTAGTCATCGTTGACAATAATAATCTCCAGATCGACGGGCCAATCGATGAGGTCAACTCTCCGTACCCGATTGATAAGAAATTTGAGGCGTTTAATTTCCATGTGATCAATATCGACGGACATAATTTTGACGAGATAGACGCTGCCTTCAAAGAGGCGAGAGAGACAAAGGGAATGCCGACGGCGATCATTGCAAAGACGGTCAAAGGCAAAGGCGTGTCCTTTATGGAAAATCAAGCAGGATGGCATGGAAAAGCGCCGAACGACGAACAGTATCAGACAGCGATGGCAGATTTAGAGAAGGTAGGTGAAGCATTATGTCAGAAGTAAAGAAAATCGCAACAAGAGACAGCTACGGTAATGCTTTGGCAGAACTGGGGAATCTGCATGAAGATGTAGTAGTATTGGACGCAGACCTTGCAGGCGCGACGAAGACAGGCGTATTCAAGAAAGCGCATCCGGAGCGTTTTATAGACTGCGGTATCGCAGAGGGAAATATGATCGGCGTTGCGGCAGGAATCGCGACGACAGGGAAAGTTCCGTTCGCAAGCTCCTTTGCCATGTTTGCGGCAGGACGTGCGTTCGAGCAGGTGCGCAATTCTGTCGGGTATCCGAAAAATAATGTGAAGATCGGCGCGACCCACGCGGGAATTTCCGTCGGGGAAGACGGCGCGACCCATCAATGTAATGAGGACATTGCCCTTATGAGGACGATTCCGGGCATGGTGGTAATTAATCCGTCGGACGATGTGGAAGCAAGGGCGGCCGTTTTTGCTGCCTATGAGCATCAGGGACCTGTGTATCTCCGTTTCGGCAGGCTTGCGGTTCCGGTAATCAATGATAATCCGGATTACAAGTTTGAACTGGGCAAAGGTATTGTCTTACGGGAAGGCAAGGATGTTGCTATTATAGCAACAGGGCTGGAGGTAAGCGAGTCGCTTGCGGCGGCGGAAAAACTTGCGGCAGACGGAATCGAAGCGAAGGTTATCAACATTCATACCATTAAGCCTCTGGACGAAGAACTCGTGATTGCGGCGGCAAAGGAAACTGGAAAAGTAGTCACAGTGGAAGAGCATTCTGTTATTGGCGGACTGGGAAGCGCGGTGTGCGATGTGTTATCCGAGAAGCAGCCGGCTAAGGTCCTGAAAATCGGTGTGATGGATACATTTGGAGAGTCTGGTCCTGCAAAAGAATTAATTCAGAAGTATGGTCTGGATGCCGACAGCATTTATAAGAAAGTAAAATCATTTGTGGGATAATTTTTGCGAAATAAACAAAAAAGTTTACAGGTACGGGAAACGGAGGAGTTTCTCGTACTTTTTTTGCAGGAAGAGCGCTAATCCTTATGATTTTCTGAATTTTATAAAAAGGATACTGAACTTCTGCAAAATTTGGTATACTTATCTTATAAACCTCATCGCCGAACAGGCGATTCAAAATCAGGGAATTTAACTTAAGGAAGTGGACGGATATGGGATTTTTTGGAAAAGAGGCCATAAGAGCCCGCTGGGAAAAGAGAAAAAAAAGACGGCAGGAATTTTATGAGTGTATCCGGGATGTGGCAAAGCATCCGGTCGTCAGGTCTATGCGGAAGTATCCGATGCATGGAAATACAAGCTGTTATAAACATTGTCTGCGTGTGGCATACTATAATTATCTGTGGTGCCGGCGTCTGGGGCTCGACGCCCGTTCAGCGGCCAGGGCCGGAATGCTGCACGATCTGTTTTTGTACGACTGGCATAAACATGCGGAAGAGACAGGGGAACATTTCCATGGGCTGACGCATCCTGCGGAGGCGCTTAAAAATGCGGAAAAGCTTTTTGAACTGAACGCGACAGAGCGGGACGCCATCCGCAGCCATATGTGGCCGGTGACATTTTTCACCATCCCTAAGACAGGCGAGGCATGGATTACGACGTTGTCGGACAAATACTGCGGCGGAGTAGAGACGCTGCGGCGAAAAAGTGCGGCTGCAGGAAACGGGAGATAAGAAATGTCCCCGGCTGTCGAGAGGTTCCTGATTATGACAGACATGAAATGATAAAATCAGCGTTTTCCATATGCTATACTCTATGAAACGCATCGCCGAATAGGCGATTGGGTTCACGAGTCCCGAAAGCAGTTCATGAGGGATACTCTATGAAACGCATCGCCGGATAGGCGGAAAAAATGCAGAATGAGGTGAGAGTATATGGAAAACAGATTTCCAAAAAACGTACGTCAGATAGGGAATGTGAGCGATGTGCCGAAAATTTATGTAGAGGACTATGTAGACACATTTTTGGACAGGCTTTGTGACAGAACAGAGGAAACTCCTGGGGGAGCCTTTCTGATTGGCCGGATAGAACGGCAGGAAGAGCAGGAGAACGTATATATTTCAGGCGCTGTCCAGATTGAGGCGCTGGAAACGGAAGGACCAGATATTAAGATCACTGACGAGATATGGGACAAGGCACAGAAGGATTGTAAAGAATTTTTTGAAGACGGGGAGATCATTGGATGGTTTGTCTGTCTGCCTGGACAACCCCTCCTGCTGAATGATAACCTGGTAAAGCTTCATGAACAGTACTTTAAACGCTCCGATACAATTCTTATTATGAAGGACGCTGTGGAGAAGGACGAGCTGTATTTTGCATATAAGTACAGAGAATTGATGCAGATGGGCGGGCATTATATCTATTATGAGAAGAATCCGTCCATGCAGAATTATATGATTACGACTAGGAAAACGATCGGCGGGTTTCCCAGTGAAACTGTGGAAGATCAGGCTGCGAAGGATTTTCGTAATATCGTAAAAGAACGTTATGTGTTAAAGGAGCAGAGACAAAATTCCCGGACAATGTACGCGGCTAGTATTTTTCTGGTGCTGGTAGTACTTATAATCGGAGTCACTACAGTAAATAACTATGATAAGATGCGATCGGTCCAATCTTCTCTGGAAGACATAAGACGGTCGGTTCCAACTGCTGGAACGGCACAGCGGGAGGCGGTTGAGACGAACGGGACAGTGCAGGCGGGATCGCAGGAAGGAATAGAAGAAAGGGATACAGGACCGGCAGAAACCGCAGAAGATGAGGACGGCGACGGGGAGGGGCAAAACAGCGAATCGGCGGGAGAGGGGGCGGACGGCGCTGCATCTGAGGAAAATAGTGAAAGTAGCGGGGAAAATAATGACGAACCATCAGGCGATGTGACTGCCGAGGCAGACGGAGCAGAGGTAAACGCAAATGCCGACCTTGTGGTGCAAGGGATGAATGAAGAGATTTATATTGTGGAAAAAGGAGATACACTGGCAAAGATAAGCAAAAAAGTATACGGTGATACCGGGCATGTAGATGCAATTTGCAAAATGAACGGGCTTGCGGACGGCAACCTGATTTTTATAGGACAAAAATTGTTGCTTCCTTAACAATATGATATATGGTATAATAGGAGCACTTGGCGAGGTTCTTTCCGAACCTAGTGCGAGTTGCCCCGAGGGGAATATTCACGAAAGGCAATGAGCAGTGCCAAAACAGAGGAGGGCGAATGCCCGTGAACGAGGAAGCCGAAGGCTTGCGAGTGGGCACTGCGGGGTATTACAAGAGCTCTAGTGCGAATTAGCACGGGCGAGAGGCAGACGGCGTTTAGACAGGCCGTGAAAAGGATAGATTATGGGAGTTATTATAGAAGTACGAAATTCTCTGGAAGGATTGGAGAAAAAGATACGGGTCCAGAAACGCCGGATGTGGCGCCGCGCAATTCTGGCAGCCGCAACACTTCTGGCGGCAGTTTTTAGCACTTATCTGCTGCTTGAGGTACAGACCTATACGAAAGTAAGAGTGATTCAGACATACAATATGGAAGGGTTTGACAGCAGTAACTATGTACAATTCTCAGATGGAGTGCTTAAGTATAGCAGGGATGGGATCGCATTCTTGAACAGAAGAGGGGAAGAACAGTGGAATCAGTCCTATCAGATCAAGAATCCGTTTGTGGATATCTATGGTGATTCCGGAGCCGTGGCAGACCGTGGAGGAAACGCAATCCTTGTATTTGATAAGAAAGGTCTCAAGGGCGAGGTCAATACGAATTTTCCGATAGAACAGATTGCTGTTGCCAAGAACGGAATTATAAGCGCTCTTTTAAAAAATGAGAACACTCCGAAAATTGTATGCTATGACGCAAAGGGAAATGTTCTGGTAGAGCATCAGGCGTCACTGGAAGGGACGGGTTATCCGATTGGGATGGCGATCGCACCGGAAGGAACGATGCTGCAGGTGTCCTATCTTTGCGTGGAAGACGGAGAGACGGCCACCAAAGTGGCCTACTATGAATTTGGGAAAACAGGAGATGCGGGGAAGGATTATCAAGTGACAGAGGATATTTATAAAAATACAGTAATCCCTACATCTTTTTTTGCCAATGACGAAGTATCTGTTTTGGTGGGTACTGAGGCATTTATGATATATGAGGGACGTGCCAAGCCATTGAGGTCCCAGACAATCAAGTTAGGAAAGGAGATTAAAAGTGTATTTTATGACAGGAAATACATAGGCTTTGTGCTGGAGAACGCTGACGGAGGATACGAGCTGCGTCTTTATGATATAAAGGGCAGGAAAAGGCTGTCGCATACATTTACAGGTGAGTACAGCCATGTAAAAGTAAGCGGCGGAAATGTAATGATGTATGACGGGAAAAAATGCTCTGTATTTTCTCTGTGGGGCGTCCATAAATTTGACGGAGAAGTAGATGACGACATACTGGAGATTCTTCCACTGCCAGGTGTCAATAAATACTTAATGATAAATGCCAGAGGCCTGGAAGAGGTCCGGCTGGTAAAGTAGGAGAGCGTATGAACTGGTTATTGATTGGAATTATCGGAATAATCTTGATAGGAGCAGTAGTAGGATTTTTTAAGGGTGCAGTGAGGATCGCGGTGTCTCTTGCCGCGACGCTTCTTACGCTGGCGGTGGTATTTTTTGTGTCGCCTTATGTAAGCAAGGCGATTTATTCACTGACTCCGGTAGACGAAATGATCGAAGGCGAATGCACGAAGATGATAAACCGTGCGTTTACCGGTGCAGATAAAAAGACGGGACTTACGGAGGAGCAGGTGCGGCGTATGCTTGACGGCGCAGGGGTATCGGAAGAGGAACTGGCGGCCGGCGGGGTTACGGTAGAAGATATTGTGAATGGGAAAATTTCGGGAAAAGATCTAACAAAATTCGGTATTTCCTCTGGAATTCTTTCGGGCCATGTTTCACAGGAACAGACGGATCAGTCGCTTCTCGGCGAAGAGGTGCCGCGGCAGGTACAGATTGCTGCGATCGAGTCGGCGGACATACCGAATGTTTTTAAAGAGTTGCTGCTTACCAATAATAACAGTGAAATGTATAAAGCGCTTGGCGTCACAACGTTTATTGAGTATATTTCGACTTATGCGGCGAAGATTATTATCGATATTCTGGCATTCCTTGGGACTTTCCTGATAATTACGATCGTACTGCGTGCAGTCGTATTTGCTTTGGATTTTGTGACGGAGCTGCCGCTTCTTGGGACGATCAACCGATTCGCCGGTGCCGGCGTCGGAGTTATTATCGCTTTGATCGTTATCGGTTTTTTGTTCGTGGGTATTACATTGCTGTATATGACTTCCTTTGGGGAAATGATGATGGATATGATCACTCAGAATAAATTCCTTACATTTTTGTATGACCATAATTATATTATGAAAATCATGACTTCTTTCCGGTAGGTGGAAATTTTAACAGTTCAGCCATACGGCGGTTTGGCCGATTTGTCCGTCTCGTAAGCAAGCAACCATAGGGACAGATAGCCTAAACCGCGTATGGCTGAAGTGTCTGTTACAAAAAATTAAAAAAATTAAAAAAAGGTGTTGACAAATAGAAAATGGCGTGATATTATAACAAAGCTGTCGCAAACGAGAGACGGAGACAGCGGAGGACATTGATAACTGAACAATAGACAACAACCCTGAATTTTCCAAAAGAGGCAACCG
>CAMNWW010000016.1 GCA_946566415.1 uncultured Lachnospiraceae bacterium
GGGAGTAAACGGGCTTGGCGTGCTGCCGGGCGAGATTCTGCGGATTCCGGACAAGGAGGGGTTTAAGGTTCCCCATATAGGGTGGAACTCCCTGGCATTATCGGGAAACGGCAGTTTGTTTCGGAATCTGCCGGAGGAGCCGTATGTGTATTTTGTGCATTCCTATTATCTGAAAGCCAGGGACGAGGGCATTGTGAAGGCGTCCACGGACTACGGGGCGAGGATTCACGCGTCCGTAGAGAAGGACAATGTGTTTGCCTGCCAGTTCCATCCGGAAAAGAGCGGGGATACAGGGATTAGGATACTGAAAAATTTTGTGACGCTATAGGAGGACGGATTTTGTTTACGAAGAGGATCATCCCCTGCCTGGATGTGAAGAACGGACGGGTAGTTAAAGGTGTAAATTTTGTGGATTTAAAGGATGCGGGCGATCCGGTAGAAATCGCCAGAGCTTATGACAAAGCAGGGGCGGACGAGCTTGTGTTTCTGGATATCACGGCGTCTTCCGATGCCAGGAATACGGTGGCGGATATGGTGCGCCAGGTAGCGGAACAGGTATTCATCCCGTTTACCGTAGGCGGAGGGATTCGGACAGTGGAAGATTTCCGCGCGATTCTCCGGGAGGGGGCGGACAAGATTTCTGTGAATTCTGCGGCGATCATGCGCCCGGAGCTTATCAGCGAAGCGGCGGAAAAGTTCGGGAGCCAGTGCGTCGTGGTAGCGGTTGACGCGAAGCGTCGGGAAGATGGAAGCGGCTGGAATATTTACAAAAATGGAGGGCGCATTGATATGGGAATCGATGCTGTTGAGTGGGTGCGCAAGGCGGAGAAGCTAGGGGCCGGAGAGATCCTTCTGACCAGTATGGACTGCGACGGGACGAAAGCGGGCTACGATCTGGAGCTGACGAAGGCCGTGTCAGAGAGTGTCTCTATCCCGGTGATTGCTTCCGGCGGCGCGGGAACTTTGGAGCATTTTTACGAGGCTCTTGGAGAAAAGGGCGGAGCGGACGCTGCACTCGCGGCCTCTTTATTCCATTATAAAGAACTGGAAATACGAAAAGTAAAAGAATACTTAAGAGAAAAAGGAATATCTGTACGATTATGACAGATGAAGAAAGCAGGCGAAGAGATGGCAGCGATCAATAACGACTGGCTGGACGCCCTCAAGGGGGAATTTAAAAAGCCGTATTATAAACAATTATTTGAAAAAGTAAACCGGGAATACCAGACTCGGCGGATTTATCCGCCGGCGGACGATATTTTTAATGCGTTTCATTTGACGCCGTTAAAAGACGTGAAGGCAGTGGTTTTGGGGCAGGATCCCTACCACGGGGACGGACAGGCGCATGGGCTTTGCTTTTCGGTGAAGCCGGAGGTGGAGATTCCGCCGTCGCTGGTGAATATTTACCAGGAGCTGCATGACGACCTGGGATGCCGGATCCCGAGCCACGGCTATCTGGTGAAATGGGCGGACCAGGGAGTACTGCTCCTTAATACCGTACTGACGGTGAGGGCGCATCAGGCAAATTCTCACCGCGGGATAGGCTGGGAGGAGTTTACAGACGCTGCGATTAAGGTCCTTAATGAACAGGACAGGCCGATCGTCTTTATCCTGTGGGGAAGGCCGGCGCAGATGAAAAAGCGGATGCTAAATAATCCTCGGCATTTGATATTGGAAGCGCCGCATCCAAGCCCCTTATCGGCCGGCCGGGGATTCTTTGGGAGCCGTCCGTTCAGTCAGACGAACCGTTTTTTGGAGGCGCATGGAATCACGCCGATAGACTGGCAGATCGATGAGGAGGAACGTTGAACATGAAGAAAACAGAACCAGAATGTGAAGTTTGTGAGGTGACCCATATCCATGAAGATCTGATCCGCAAGGTGGACGGCCAGATACCAGATGCGGATGTGCTTAAGGAACTGGCGGATTTTTTTAAAGTGTTTGGAGATACTACAAGGATACGCATTCTATGTGTTTTGTTCAGGTCGGAGATGTGTGTGTGCGATCTGGCGGAAGTGCTGGGAATGACCCAATCGGCGATCTCGCATCAGCTTCGGATGCTGAAGCAGATGAAGCTGGTGAAGAACAGACGTGAAGGCAAGACGGTGTTCTATTCTCTGGCGGACAGCCATATTCAGACAATTATGGACCAGGGGATGGAGCATATATCTGAGTAGCTTGATGTTTGGGCAAACGATACGGGATGCGGGGGCATAATGACATGATGACATACAGAAAACGGATTCGGTGGACGCTGATGCTGCTTGCGGTCCTCATATTCTGCGGCTGTAAGAAGGAAGACAAGATAGCAGACGGCGCCGTACTGCTCGAACAAGAGCGGTATATAGAGGCGCAGGAGAAGTTCCAGGAGGCTGTAGACGAGAGGGAAAATCTGGGGGAAGCATACAGGGGGATAGGAATCTGCCAGTGGGAGCAGGAAAATTATCAGGAGGCCGCCTCTTCTTTTGGCGCTGCTCTGGATCATGGAGCCGAAGAGACGGCAACAATCTATAATCTGCTGGGAATCTGTGAGATGAAGATGGGAAATCCGGAACGGGCGGCGTATTATTTTGAGAACGGACGTGCTTTTCCAGACGCTGAGACGGAGCTATTAAAAGAGATGGCGTTCAACGAGATTGCGGCGTACGAAGAGATGGAGGATTATTCGTCGGCGAAAGCAAAACTGGAAGAATATGTGCAGAAGTATCCTGATGATGAGCGCGCGGCAAAGGAGCTGGATTTTTTAAAAACGCAGGCTCCCAAGGGACCGGATACAGACGGCGGGGCGCAGACATCAGGAGAATAGGAGAGATGGATGGCAGGATATGAAGTAAAAGAAGAAAAGGAACGGCTCATTCTTGTAGGCGTGAGCGCCGCGTCCGGCGGATATGACGATACGGATCAGTCGCTTTCGGAGCTTTCAGAGCTGATAAAGACCGCAGGCGCCGAAGAGGCAGGGCGGGTGATGCAGAGGCGGGAGATGATTCATCCCGCCACTTATGTTGGAAAAGGGAAGATCGAGGAGATTAAGGAACTTCTCTGGGAGATGGACGCTTCGGGGATTGTCTGTGACGATGAATTGTCTCCTGCGCAGATGGCGAACCTTGCTGAAGCCTTGGATACAAAGGTGATGGATAGGACTTTAGTGATCCTCGATATTTTTGCGGGGAGGGCCGCTACCAGGGAGGGAAAGATCCAGGTGGAGCTGGCGCAGCTCAAATACCGGCAGACCCAGCTTACCGGCGCGGGAAAGGCCATGTCGCGTCTGGGCGGAGGAATCGGGACGAGAGGACCTGGAGAAAAGAAGCTGGAGATGGACAGGCGTCTTATTAAGGATCGGATCGCGCAGCTAAACCGGGAACTGAAAGATGTGAAACGCCACCGGGAATTGACTCGGGAGCAGAGAGTCAAAAACCATATGCCGGTGGTTTCCATTGTGGGATATACGAACGCCGGGAAATCGACTCTGCTCAACAAACTGACAGGAGCAGAGGTCTTTGAGGAGGACGCTCTTTTTGCTACTTTGGATCCGACGACGCGCAATCTCCGCCTTACGGGCGGGCAGGAGATCCTTCTGACGGATACGGTCGGTTTTATCCGCAAACTTCCGCACCATTTGATCGACGCGTTCAAAAGTACCTTGGAGGAAGCGCGGTATGCTGATGTGATTCTCCATGTAGTGGATGCGTCGAACCCACAGATGGACGAGCAGATGCATGTGGTATATGAGACTCTGAAAAGTCTGGGCGTTATGGATAAGCCTGTGGTGACGGCTTTCAATAAGATGGACCGCCTGGAAGAGACGGTAAATGTCCGGGATCTGCGGGCGGACCGCGTGGTACCTATATCAGCGAAAACAGGAGAGGGGCTTTCCGGACTTCTGGAGGCGGTTACAGATATTCTGCGAGGGCAGGGGATCTATATAGAGAGGGTATTCGGATACCGGGAAAATGCGGGTCTGCAATTAATACGCAAATACGGGGAGATATTTGAGGAGGAATATAAGGAGGACGGCGTTCATGTGAAAGCCTGCGTGCCGAAAGAGATTTACGGCAGAGTGTGAAAGGAGAATCAATGTCACTTCAATTTATTTTGGGAAATTCCGGTTCCGGAAAGTCCCATTATTTATATGAACATATCATATCGGAATCAATGCAGCATCCTGATAAGAATTATATCGTTATCGTGCCGGAACAGTTTACCATGCAGACGCAGAGAGAATTTGTCACGCGCCATCCCCGGCACGGTATCATGAATATTGATGTGCTCAGTTTCGCGCGCCTTGCTTTTCGGGTGCTGGAGGAGACAGGAGCGGATGACCGGACGGTGCTCGACGATGAGGGAAAGAACCTGATTCTTCGCAAGATCGCGGGGAAGATGGAGAATACGCTCACGATACTTAGGGGAAACTTAAGGAAACCAGGTTATATCAGCGAGGTAAAGTCAGTCATCTCCGAGCTGACCCAGTACAGTATCCCGCCGGAGGGGATGGAGTCTATGCTGGACGCGGCCGAGGAGAATACCTACTTATATTATAAGCTGCGGGACATTCAGAAGGTTTATGCGGAATTTGAAGCTTACCTCGAGGAGCGTTATATCACAAAGGAAGAAATTCTGGATGTTTTGTGCAGGGAACTTCCCAAGTCCAGGCTCATGCGGGGCAGCACAGTGGCTTTGGACGGATTCACCGGATTCACCCCTTTGCAGAACCGCGTGCTGGGGGAAATGATGAAGACCTGCCAGAAAGTTTTTGTGACGGTCACGATCGACGGGAGGGAGGATCCCTATGTGCTGGAAGATAAGTTCCGTTTGTTCGCTTTGAGTAAACAGATGGTAACGTCCTTGGTACAGACCGCCGAGAAAGAAAAGATCTGGATCGAAGACGCGAAGGACTTAAGAGGCAGCCCTGTCCGCAGGTTCCAGGAAAGCCCTGCGCTTGCCCATCTGGAGGCAGGGCTGTTCCGCTATGAGAATAAAAGCTATGAAGAAAGACAGCAGAACATCCGCATCTATGCAGCGCCGGATCCGGCGGCGGAGACAGAATGCGCAGCACAGAGGATCCGTTTCCTGGTGAGGAAGAGGGGATACCGTTATCGGGATATAGCGGTGATCGCAGGGGATATGAATATATACGGGGACGAGATCGAGCGTGTTTTTGCGCGGTATGATATTCCGGTATTTATGGATTATAAACGCAGTGTGCTCCTCAACTCATTCGTGGAGTATCTTCGGAGTCTTCTGGCTATGGCAGAGCAGAATTTTGCAGGGGACGGCGTGCTCCGTTTTCTTAGAACGGGTCTTGCCGGATTTACCCCAGATGAGGCGGACGTACTGGAAAATTATCTTGTGGCGTCAGGAATCCGCGGATATAAAAAATGGCAGGAAAAATGGATCCGAAGGACGAAAGGGACTTCGGAGGAAGATCTGGAGCGTCTGAACCATCTGCGTGTGCAGATGGTCGAGAAGGTGGACTCGCTCATGTTTGTGCTTAAAAAACGGCGAAAAACAGTGCGCGATGTGACGACGGCATTTTATGAATTTCTGGTAAAGGAGGAGCTTCAGAGAAAAGTAAGGGATCAGGAGAGAAGGTTTGCCGAGGAAGGGGAGCTGGCTCTTGCAAAGGAGTACGCCCAGATTTACCGGGTAGTGATGGAACTATTTGACAAATTCGTGACACTTTTGGGCGACGAGACGATTTCCCTGCGTGAGTACAGCGAGCTTTTGGACGCCGGGATGGAGGAGGCCCGGGTGGGGGTGATTCCCCCCAGTATGGACGAGGTCATGGCAGGAGACATTGAGCGGAGCCGTCTGCGCGATGTTCGCGCCCTCATTCTTTTGGGCGCCAATGATACGTTGATTCCAGGGGCAGTGCAGGCAGGCGGGCTGCTGTCGGAGAGAGACAGAGAGCGGTTTTTGGACGCCGGGATTGTGCTTGCTCCCGGAGCAAAGGAGAAAACATATATACAGAAGTTTTATCTGTATCTGCATATGACAAAACCTACAGAGGAGCTGGACGTGTGTTTCAGCAAGGTATCGCAGGAAGGAAAAAGCCTTCGTCCTTCTTATCTGGTGGGCGATCTTCGGAAGATGTTCCCGAAGATGGTGGTGTTTGATCTGGAAAAATACGGGGCAGAGCACCGGGAGCTTCTGCCTGAGACGGGAATCGACTACCTGATACAGGGGCTGCGCTCGTCCAGGGAGATGGAAAGTGCGGTATGGCAGGAATTATACCGCTGGTACCTGGGGCAGGAAATCTGGGAAAATACGGTCAGGCATCTGGCTGCGGCTTCCTTGTATCGGAAACCGGAAGACGCTCTGACGTGCGGGACCGCGCAGGAATTGTACGGTCCGTGGGAACCCAGCGTGTCGAGGCTGGAACGATTTGTTTCCTGTGCCTGCTCTCATTTTCTGACTTATGGGCTTCGCATAAAAGAACGTGAAGAGTATGAATTTGCGGCGCTGGATTTTGGAAATGTATTCCATACAGCGCTTGAGCGGTACGCCAGGTTTGCTGAGGAAACAGGAGCCGGCTGGATAAATCTTAGCGAGGAACAGCAGAGGGAATTTGCCCAAAGAAGTGTGGAGGAGAGTATTGCGGATTATAGTAACACTGTACTCTACAGTTCAGCACGGAACGCTTACATGATTCCGCGAATGAAACGAATGATGAACCGGACCGTATGGGCTATGACAAAGCAGCTTAAGAGAGGGGACTTTAGGCCCGAGGGATATGAGGTGGATTTCGGAAGCGGTAAGATCGACCGGATCGATACCTGTGAGACAGAGGATACGGTGTATGTGAAGATCATTGATTATAAAACCGGGATGAAGGCATTTGACATGGCGGCGTTCTACCACGGTCTGCAGATGCAGCTTGTCGTTTACATGGAAGAGGCCCTGAAGATGGAAAAGAAGCGGCATCCGGACAAAACGGCGGTTCCGGCTGGAATCTTTTATTACCGGATGAAGGACCCGGTGGTGGAAAAAGAGATGGATCAGGAAAAATTGGAGGAGGCTATACTTAAGGAGCTTAGGCTTGACGGGCTTGTAAATGCAAAGGACGCGGTCATCCGGCGTCTGGACAGAGAGTTTCAGGATGCGTCCAGTGTGATTCCGGTGAAGAAGTCGAAGGGCGGTTACGCCAAAGTATCAAAAACTTTAAGCCAGGAAGAATTTGACGAAGTCCTTTCTTTTGCCGGGAGGAAACGGGAAGAGCTGAAAGAGAGGATGCTGCGCGGAGATGCGGACGCGTCTCCCTATGAGCTGGGGAAGGAGACAGGGTGCGATTTCTGCCGGTACAGGAATATCTGCGGCTTTGACGAGCGGATTGAGGGATATAAGTACCGGGAGCTTTTGCATCTGACGAAGGATGAGGCGCTGGAGGCGATCAGCAAGGAAACCTCTGGGTATCAAAAGGAAAAGGAGGAAGCGAAGCATGACGGTGAGTTGGACTGACGAGCAGCAGCAGGTCATAGACCTTAGGGACAGGAATATTCTGGTTTCTGCAGCGGCAGGGTCCGGTAAAACGGCGGTCCTGGTGGAGCGGATCATCACACGGCTTACAAAGGACGTACCCCCCGTGGATGTGGACCGTATGCTTATCGTGACCTACACGGAGGCGGCGGCGGCCGAGATGAAGGAGAGGATCGCAGACGCCATCGGACAGGCGCTGGAGAAAAATCCGTCGAATATCCATCTGAAACGCCAGTCTGCGCTGATTCATACGGCGAAGATCACGACGATACATAGCTTCTGCCTTTCCGTCATTCGGGAATATTTCCATACGATTGATTTGGATCCGGGCTTTCGTATCGCGGAGGAAGGGGAGATCCGGCTTTTGAAGCAGGACGTCATGCGGGAAATGCTGGAGGCGCGGTATGAAGAAGGAAGCGAGGCGTTCCTGCGCTTTGTGGAAACCTTCGCCACCGGGCGCGGGGACGATAAGCTGGAGGATTTGATTCAGGAGCTTTTTGAGTATGCGGGAAGCTACCCGGACGCAGAGGCCTGGCTTGACGAATGCGCAGGCGTATATGATAGGGGATTTGACGAAGCCTCTCCCTTTGGACGGGCGCTTTTGTCTTATATTGAGGGGTGTACTGAGGATATCGGCAGGCTCTTTAAAGAGGCGCTTACGATCTGCCGGGAAGCGGACGGACCGTATATGTATGAGAAAACGATAGAGGCTGACAGACAGATGCTTGAGCCGGTTTTAGGAGCACATGATCTTAAGGGGTATTTCCAGGCTTTTCAGTCGTTTGGGGCATGGGCAAAGCTTGCGGCGAACCGGGACAAATCGGTTGCCCGGGAGAAGGCGGAACATGTGAAAGCGCTGCGCGGCATGTGGAAGAAACTGGCGGAAGATATCCGGGACAACTTCTTTTTCCAGCCGCCGGGGGAGATGGAGGAGGATATCGCCCTTTGCCGTCCGGTTATACATATGCTGGTGGAACTGGTAAAAGAGTTCGACCAGGCCTTTGCCGCAAAAAAGGCGGAGAAAAATGTGATTGATTTCCGGGACATGGAGCAGTTTGCCCTTAGAATCCTGACCCGGAAGGAGGAGGGAAGTCTTGTGCCCTCCGAGGCGGCAAAGGAATATCAGGAACAGTTTGTGGAAGTGATGATTGACGAATACCAGGACAGCAATCTGATTCAGGAGGCGATATTGAACAGCGTGTCCCGTATAAGCAAAGGGGAATATAATCTGTTTATGGTGGGGGATGTGAAACAAAGTATTTACCGTTTCCGGCTGTCCCGGCCAGAGCTTTTTATGGAAAAATTTGATACCTACAGTATGCAGGAAGGAGACCTGCGGCGTATTGACCTGCATAAAAATTTCCGCAGCCGGCGGGAAGTCCTTGACGCGGTAAACGCCGTTTTCCGGCGGATTATGACGAGGAAACTTGGAAAGATCGAATACGACGATAACGCCGCCTTGTACGTGGGCGCGTCGTACAAGGAACAGAAAGGCAATGAGACAGAGATTCTGGTGATCGACACAGAGATTACGGAGGAAGTGGAGGAAGGAGGGGAAAGTTCAGGTCAAAAGGGAGGAATAGTCCGCGCCCAGGCAGCGCGGGAGATGGAAGCCCGTGCGGCGGCAGAGAGAATCCGCGCGCTTTTGGATAACCATCGGGTGTGGGACAAGCAGTTGAATGACTTCCGCCCTGTCAGGTATCGTGATATCGCACTTCTTACCCGGAGCCTTGCGGGCTGGACGGATATTTTTATCCGGGTATTGAGCGAAGAGGGAATTCCTGCGTTCGCTCCGTCAAAGGAAGGGTATTTTGGAACTTTGGAAATCGGATGGATACTGGATTACCTGCGGGTGCTGGATAATTTCCGGCAGGATATTCCTCTTGCGGCTGTGTTAAAATCCCCTTTTGGCGGATGTACAAATGAAGAACTTGCCTGCATACGCAAAAGATACCCAAAGAGAACGTTTTATGAGGCGGCGCTTATTTCAGCGGGTGTCTTAGATGAACAGGAGAAGGCGGAGGACAGGGGGGAGAAAGGGCAGGAAGAAACGAAAGAGATACCAGCAACATTGAAAAGGAAGCTTGAACGGATTTTCGGGGAACTTGAACGTTTTCGAGAGAGGGCGCCGTATACGGCGATACATGACCTGCTTTGGATGATTATGAAGGAGACTGGATATCGGGATTATGTCTATGCGATGCCGGGCGGGGAGCAAAGGCTGGCCAATCTGGAAATGCTTCTTGCCCGCGCGAAAAGCTTTGAGGCGGCAAGCTACAAGGGACTGTTTCATTTTGTACGGTATATCAGCCAGCTTCAAAAATATAATGTCGATTTCGGCGAGGCGGGGATCTATGACGAGGGAACCGACGCGGTGCGGGTGATGAGTATCCATAAAAGTAAAGGGCTTGAATTCCCGGTTGTGATTGTGGCAGGAATGGGGAAACAATTCAATACCCAGGACCTGAAAGGCAGCATTGTGGTACACCCGGAGCTTGGCGTCGGAATGGACGCAGTGGATATCGTAAGAAGGACGAAGTGCCCTACGATCTTTAAGAAGATCATCCAGACGGAGACAAGGCTGGAAAATCTGGGCGAGGAGCTGCGGGTGCTCTATGTGGCGATGACGCGTGCGAAGGAAAAATTGATCTTGCTGGGGACGATGCCAAAAGCGGCGAAAAAGCTGGAAGAATACGAGAGCAGGGAGGAAGAGGCGGGAAATCCGCTTTCTTTCACGGCTCTTGCGGGGGCGAAATGTTACTACGATTGGGTGCTTCCTGCCGCGGCAGGCCTTTCGGGGGAAGTTCCTCTGGCAGTTACTTTGTTAAGCCAAGATATGGTGAGCGCCGGAGGGGAAGTGCGCAGAGATATGGATACATTTGAAAAAGAGATGTTCCTTAAGGCTGTGGCAGACAGGACGCACCCTCTGGCAGAAACAGACGGGGGGTTCGCGGCGCGCCTTACAGAGCAGTTCACATATCGGTATCCCTTTGAAAAGGAAGAACAGTTTAAGCTGAAATATACCGTGTCCGAGTTGAAAAAGCGGCCGAAGACCGTGATTTTGACGGAACCTCAGGAAGACGGAGAAATATTAGTTGAGGAGGAAGAGGTCATTCCTCTTATTCCGAAGTTCATGCAGGAGGAACGTGAGCTGACAGGAGCATCCCGGGGAAGTGCATATCATAAGCTGCTGGAACTTTTAGATTTTACAAAGGAATACGACCAAGATGCACTTATGTCAGCGGTCGTCCATTTCCAGGAAGAAAGATTTTTAAGCGGGGAGATGGCGGCCTGTATCCGTGCGGAGGATATTCTGCATTTTCTGGGTACGGATATCGGAAAACGGATGCATCGGGCGGCGCTTTTGGGACAGCTTTACCGGGAGCAGCCGTTTGTATTCGGCATCAATGAAGAAGAAATGTATCCCGGGGCAGAAAGCGGAGAGTTGGTATTAATACAAGGAATCATAGATGTGTTCTTTGAAGAAGGGGATTCTCTGGTAGTGCTGGATTATAAGACGGATAAGGTTCAAAAATCCGGAGAGCTTATTGACAAGTATCAGGAACAACTGCACTTATATGGGCGTGCGCTGGAACAGATGACAGGAAAAAAAGTCAAAGAAAAAGTGATCTATTCGTTTACCCTGCGGCAGGAAATCTTATTGGGGTGAAAGTGAATATGAAAATGGAGATATGGAGGATCGTTCTGGCAATATATTTAGTGTGTATCAATACGGCGGCGTTCGCCGCTTTCGGGATAGATAAACAAAAGGCGGTGAAAAGAAAGTGGAGGATCCGGGAAAGGACACTCATTTTTCTCGCCGCGCTGGGCGGATCTTCAGGGGCGCTTTTGGGGATGTATGTGTTCCGCCATAAGACGCGGCATTTGAAGTTTGTGCTTGGGATACCTGTGATCATGATAATACAGGCGGCCGCGGTATATGTTTTAATGTGGATCTGAAATTCTTTTATATTGCAAGGGACAGGCATCAATGGTATCATAAGATCAGGGAAATTTTGACTTCAACATCATTTATGCAGAAACAAAAAGGACGGAATATCTATGAAGAAAGGAATATGCATATTTTTGTTAGGCGTTTTATCGTTTATGACGTTTGCAGGGTGCAGCGCCGACAAGAAAACAGGCTCCGAAGCTGAGGAACCTAAAGAAGTTAAGCTGGTGGTTTGGGGGGCTGAGGAGGATACGGAACTTATGAATCAGATTATCCAGAGTTTTGAGGCAGAATACCAGGGGCAGGCGGATTTTCAGATTTCATTTGAAGTTCAAGGGGAATCGCAATGTAAAGATGCTTTGATCGGCGGACTTGAGGAGGGCGCGGATGTGTTCACATTTGCGGACGATCAGCTAAATGCGTTGGCGGCTGCCGGGGCTTTGGATCCCATCGAAAATGCAGATGAGATTAAGAGAAAAAATCTTTCAAGCGCGGTAGAGGCGGCTTCGGTCGGCAGCGACCTTTATGCATATCCACTGACAGCGGACAATGGATATTTTCTATATTATAATAAGCAGTACATAACAGAAGAGCAGGTACAGACGCTGGATGGAATATTAGAGGCTGCGTCGGCGAACGGCAGAGTGTTTACGATGGACTGGTCTTCGGCATGGTATGTTTATTCATTTTTTGGCAATACAGGGCTTACGGTCGGGCTTAACGACGATGGAATTACCAATTACTGTACATGGAATCAGGCGGACGGAGATATCCGGGGGGTTGATGTGGCCCAGGCGATGCTTCAAATTGCAGGCAGTCCTGGTTTTGAAAACAGAACAGACGAAGGGTTCCTAAGCGGAGTAAGGGACGGCTCTGTGATTGCGGGCATCAGCGGCGTATGGAATGCTGTTGCAGTAGCGGAAGAATGGGGAGAAAACGCAGGAGCCGTTAAACTGCCGACCTACACCTGTAATGGCGCCCAGGTACAGATGGCGTCTTTTTCGGGCTGTAAACTGATCGGCGTAAATGCCTATTCTAAACATCCCAAATGGGCGGCGAAACTTGCAGAGTGGATTACGAATGAAGAGAATCAGAGACTACGCTTTGAAATGCGCGGACAGGGACCGTCCAATATTACAGTTGCAGATTCCGAGGAAGTCCAGAAGTCTCCGGCGATCGCCGCACTTCTAGAGCAGTCGGAGTATTCTCAGCTTCAGCGGGTGGGCGGTAAATTCTGGGATCCCGTCTCAAAATTTGCGGGAAATATGGCGGCAGGCAATCCTTCCGGACAGAGCCTGCAGGAGCAGTTAGATGAGATGGCAGAAGGTGTTTCTGCAAGATAGTACGATATATGATGCCAGGGCACTAAACGAATGTCCGGCGGACATTCGTTTAGTGCCGACCGAAGCAAAGCGTAGATGTGGGAGCGCAAAGCGCGGAACAATCCGTAAGGCATCTTTTAACCCCAACTCATATTATCGAAAGGAATTGTTAGAATAAGATGAAGGATAAGCTCAGTATACAACAACGTCTGATACTTCCGATTATACTCCTGGGAGTCGTGGCATTCCTATCAAATGTCCTGTCGGTTTTCAGTATCAATAATGTGAATTCAAATGCCTCAAGAATTGTTGATAACTATATGGTGGGCTTGGAGACTTTACAGAATATCCGCCACTCAACTACGAATATCCATAAGATGGCATTGTCCCATATTGTCGCGGCGGATTATGACACTATGATTACTGTCGTAGCACAGATTAAAGAAGAAGAGAAGATACTGGAAGGATATTTAAAGGAATATAAAGATTACGTTTCAGAAGAAGAGGAAACAATCTACTCTCAGCTTTTGGAGAATTATGATTCTTTCAAACATGCTCTGGTATATCTTGTCTGTGCGAGCGCAGACAGCAAGACCCAGGACGCATATGCATATGCCAACGGCGACGTAGCAGGCTATGGAGAGGCTATAGCAGGCAACACAGACGAACTGTATGAGGCTGTCAGCGCGCGGACAGCAAGTGCAAGGCATAAACTTCTGTTCGTTTACATAATTTCTCTCATCATTGCGGCTATCGCGGTTGTTGCATGTCTGGGATTAGTACTGGCAGCCGTCCGGATCATTAAAAAGTTTGTGATAACGCCGATTAAGGGTACAGTAGATACTCTTCAGGAAAGTTCACAGAAACTTGACGAAGTGACGGGCGAGGTACTGAAACATACCCGTACATCAGGAAAAAGCGCCAAGGAACTTTCCGGCCTTACAGATTCCTTGTCCATGACGGTCCAGAAGGTGGCAAATAACGCTGCGATTATAAACAGCAGCGCTTCGGACGTCAAAGGAGAGGTTCGTGATATGGTGGAAGAGTGCAGTGCGATTATGCAATATTCTTCTGCTATGAAGACGCGTGCAAACGAGATGGAGGCAGCGGCGCAGACCAATACGGAAGCCATCCAAAAGAAAGCGTCCGACATCCTGGCGGTGCTTGAGGAGGCGATCGAGAACAGTAAGAGTGTAGATCAGGTAAACAGCCTGACAAAGGATATCGTATCAATTTCGTCAACAACTAACCTGATCGCTCTTAACGCGTCTGTGGAGGCGATGCGCGCCGGCGAAGCGGGGAAGGGATTTGCTGTCGTCGCAAGCGAGATCAAAGGTCTGGCAAAATCCTGCGGTGAAACCGCCGGCCGTATCCAGGAAGTCAATGAGATCGTCACGAATGCCGTATATAATTTGTCTAAGCATTCCCAGGATTTGGCAGATTACCTGAGCGAAACCATTTTGGGGGAATTCCGTGAGTTCGTTCATTCCGGCAGGCAGTATAAGGAAGATGCCGATTATGTAAAAGAAATGATAGATGCTTTTAACAGCAGAATCGATAATCTTAGAAACTCTATGACTGAGATAGCAGATTCTATTGGAAGTATAACGAAGGCGCTTGATGAAGGAGCCGCGGGGATTACAGGAGTTGCGGGCAGCACCAGGAATCTGGTTGAAGATATGGCGGACATCACGGGGCGGATGGATACGAACAGGGAGATTGTAGAAGAATTGAAAAAGCAGATGGAAATGTTGGCGGATCTGTAGATGGACACAGCTTCAAAGCCGCAGAGAAGGTAAGAAAAAAGGACTTTTAGAAATCGTCAGTTTTAGGACTGGCGATTTTTGCGTATAGGGAAATAGATAAGCGCCGTATGGCTGAATTGTTACTATAAAAATACAATATTATATTGACAATCAATATTATATAATGTATAATATAGCCAACGATCCAATATTAGAAATAAAATATTTAGGAAACCCTTAACAGGATACCTGAATTAAATCGCCTAACGGCGATGAGTAATTAAGGAAACCCTTAACAGGATACCTGAATTAAATCGCCTGACGGCGATGAGTAATTAAGGAAAGGAGTGAGAATATGGTATTTAACACCGGTGCGGCTCTTCTGGATGCGATTGTTCTTGCAGTTGTTTCCAATGAGAAAGAAGGTACCTATGGATACCGGATTACGCAGGATGTGCGCAGAGCCTTGGATGTTTCAGAATCTACGTTGTATCCGGTGCTGAGAAGACTTCAGAAGGATGAATGTCTGATGACATATGATATGCAGTTTGACGGTCGGAACCGGCGCTATTATAAAGTGACTGAAAAAGGATTGGCACAACTTAATTTGTACCGGGTCGAGTGGAAAAGTTATTCTCAGAAGATTACAGCGATGTTTGAGAGAGGGGTGAGCGCATGAACCGCAGAGAGTTCATGGAAAGATTAGAGGCATTGCTTCAAAGTGTCTCTCCGGAAGAGAGGGATGAGGCGATGCAGTATTACAACGATTATTTTGACGATGCGGGTCCGGAGAATGAAGGACGTGTGATCAGGGAGCTGGAAAGTCCGGAAAAGGTGGCGGCGATCATCAGGACCGGGCTTAGCAGCGCGGAGGATGGAAATGAATTTCACAGCGAGCATAGCGAGTACAGGGAAACAGGCTATACGGACACACGTTTTGAAGAGTATGAGGTTCCGATAACAAGAGAGACGGGCGGGAACTATGGAGGGAACAAAGATTCCCAGGGCAGACGTATGTGGACCAGCCGGCCTTTGAAAATTTTCCTTATTATCATGATTATATGCGTCGGTGTACCGACCGTGATTCCGGCGGTAGGAGGAATCCTTCTTGGCATACTAGGAGTTCTGGCAGCGATTTTCGGAGTTGCCGTCGCGGTTTTGTTCGCTGGGATCGGAATTATGATCGGCGGGGTTGTGTGCTTTGCCGCGGGCCTTGTTCAGCTTTTCCATTTTGCTCCTGCGGGCGTTTTGTTGATCGGAATCGGTCTTTTGCTTGTGGCCCTGGGTGCGGTGCTGACCGCGGCTATATGGTGGCTTTGCATTATTAAGGTGTTTCCCTCGATATTCAGGTGGTTTGTAGAACTTTGCAGGAAACCGTTTCAGAAGAGGAGGTAGGATAAGTGAAACGAGGGTGGAAGATTTTTTGGATTATTATCGCAATACTGACAGGAGTGGGAATCGCCCTTTGTGTTGCCGCGATGGTTCTGGGGATATCCTTTTCCCAGATCAGCGAGATGTACCCGGATGGAATTGGGTTTCTCCGCAGTATCCATATGGAACGGGATGATCTGCCGGACGATGTGGAAACGCAAAATGAAGGGGAAGTAAGTGTTTACCAGGGGATCACGTCGCTGGAGGCGGATATCGGCGGATACGAGCTGAAGATACTTCCAAGCGAGGATGAAAATGTACGGGTTGACACGACGGACTGTTGGTTCGGAGGAGATACTGAGATCGCAGTGTACGAGGAGAATGGGAAACTCTATATCAAGACCGTCCAAAATGGAAAGTTTTCAGATGTTTTCTCTTTTTTCACCGAGAGAGGAGAGCGGTACGGGGAACTTTGTATCTATCTGCCGGAGTCGCTCAGGCTTACGGAAGCAGAACTTTCAGTCGGAGCGTCGGAGGTTGAGATCGACACTTTGAAAGCAGATAAGACAAAGATTTCGATCGGAGCCGCCGACTGCCAAATCAATCATCTGGAGACTGATAAGGCAGATATCATGGTAGGCGCAGGGACGCTTAAGGCTGCCGGAAAGATAGACGGCGATATCAAGGTGAAATGCGGCGCGGGAGATATCGAACTTGAGCTTAAGGGCAGAGAGGGCGATTACAATTATGACATTGTCTGCGGCGCGGGGGATGTTGAGATCGGTGAGAAGGAGTATGGCGGAGCCGCCAGTACAAAGAGGATCGATAATGCCAGCAGCCGCATTGTGGATATCAAATGCGGGGCTGGAGATGTAAAAATTTCTTTTAGTAAGGAGGACATGTAATGGAACCGAAACGTTTATATCGTTCAAGAATGAACCGCACAATCTGCGGAGTATGCGGAGGGATTGCAGAATATTTTAACATTGACCCGACGATCGTAAGGCTTGGAGGCGTGCTGCTCGCGTGCATCAGCTTTGGAACCGGCGTGCTGGCTTATTTTATAGCGGCCGTTATTATACCGGACGCGCCGCAGTATTAATCACGCTAAAACGGTCTGGTCGGAGAGCTCTGGATATGGCTCTTTATATAAAAAGTTCTTTTTTATTGGATAGTCCTAATAATAGAAATATGACGGAGATTATGGCAACGGCGATGATCTCCGTTATTTTGATGGTGCGCCCGGCGGCGCACGTTTCTAACGGGTGAAAGTCCCGAATCCGCCCGG
>CAMNWW010000017.1 GCA_946566415.1 uncultured Lachnospiraceae bacterium
TTTGGGAGTGCAAAGCACGGAAAAATCGACAGTGGACTCATTTGTCGGGTAACTCGTATTATAATAGGAGGATATTATCATGTCAAAATATGCAGGAACAAAAACAGAACAGAATCTTAAGGATGCTTTTGCCGGAGAATCCCAGGCACGCAACAAGTATACATACTACGCTTCCGCGGCAAAAAAGGCCGGTTTCGTACAGATGGCGAATATCTTTGAGGAGACTGCAAATCAAGAAAAAGAACACGCAAAAATGTGGTTTAAAGAATTCCACGGCATTGGTTCCGTGGAGGAGAACCTTGTAGACGCGGCGGCAGGCGAGAATTTTGAGTGGACAGACATGTACAAACGTATGTCCGAGGAAGCGAAAGCAGAAGGCTTTGATGAACTGGCCGCAAAATTTGCTCTGGTCGCTGAGGTAGAAGCTGCCCATGAGAAACGTTATCTCAAGCTTTTGGAAAGTTATCGCGAGGAAAAAACTTTTAAGGGCGATGCTCCTCTTGGCTGGAAGTGCAATAACTGCGGATACATTTATACAGGTGAAAATGCACCTGAAATCTGTCCGGTATGCGCGCATCCACAGGCTCATTTTGAGAGAAAAGCAGAGAATTACTAGAATTTTGCTTCATATTTTTATAATATGTATTTGGACGTCTGTTTTACAGGCGTCCTTTTTCTTTGAAATTCCCTCTTGCATTTTGTGAATATTCGGTGTAATATACTCATATACTTAATGTAGTTTTTAAAACTACTTATAATAGTCTTGATTTATATTTGCTATGGGAGGGAATTCATTATGAATAAACGTATTAAAGATCCTGGAAGCGCTATCACACATTTTATCGGTATGCTGATGGCAATATTCGCGGCGGTCCCACTTCTTATCAAAGCTGCCCATGAACCAAAGCACATTTACCTGCTGTCGCTCTCTATCTACGCCGTCAGCCTGATTCTGTTGTATGCGGCGAGTACGAGCTACCATACATTTGACCTGTCTGAAAAGGCGAACACCATTTTAAAGAAGATCGACCACATGATGATTTTCGTACTGATCGCGGGAAGCTATACTCCCATCTGTCTTCTTGTGCTTCCTCCTAAGACCGGATTTATGCTGCTTGCCTTAATCTGGGGAATCGCCATTGCCGGAATATTTATCAAATTATTCTGGGTATTCTGCCCCAAATGGGTCTCCTCTATCCTCTATATTGGAATGGGCTGGACTTGCGTGCTTGCTTTCGGTCAGATTCTTAACAATTTGACCCCCGCCGAATTCGGCTGGCTGCTTGCAGGCGGTATCATTTATACTGTGGGCGGTGTCATTTACGCACTAAAGCTTCCTCTCTTTAACAGCCGTCACAAAAATTTTGGAAGCCATGAGATTTTCCATCTTTTTGTCATGGCCGGAAGCGCCTGCCACTTCATTGTGATGTATTCGTTACTTTAATCTCTCATCGCCGGATAGGCGATTTAGACTGGATTCTCCGCAGGCCGGCGGGTTCTCGCTTATGAGTATCCCCGGCCTCCATTTTTCTATCAGAGTCATTTTCCGTTTACGGTCCATTTTCTTGATCTGTATCTCCCGCTTCATGGCGTCCGCCCTTGTTTCGTGCTCCTCTAAATAAACTAATTCCACCGGTCTTCGCGTCTTTGTGTATTTCGCCCCGCGCCCCGCATTGTGCGTCTTAAGGCGTCTCGTGATATCCGTTGTCCAGCCCGTATAAAATGTCCCGTCCGAACATTTCAAAATATATGTATAATTCATCCCTTTATCCTCTTGGAACTTCTATCATCCGCATTTCACAAGTTTCCCCTCATGCTCTGCACTCGGGGTCCCTGATCTGAATCGCCTATCCGGCGATGTGTTTCACAAGGTAAAAAGCAGGGCAGCCTCCCAAAAAAGAAACCGCCCTGCCTTTCTGAATTTTAGACTACGAATAGTAACTATTCTTCTGCCATGTAGTCCATCGGATTTACAGGCTGTCCATCTTTGCGCATCTCAAAATACAGATTGCACCCTTCCACACTATAGTACTTGGTCGGATCGCTTAGATAGCCCAGAACACTGCCTGCCTCCACATAATCCCCGACTTTAACCGGCACCTCTTTGAGCTGTCCGTACAGGCATTCATAACCATTCCCCATGTCTACGGTGATGGTTGTCCCTGTCTGCGGAAGGACGTCGATGGACTTAACGACTCCCGGCGCAGATGCAATTACATTATCATTGACTGTCCCGGCAATAATGACGGCCGGATTGTACTTGTACTGGTCAAGTGTCGCAAAGTACACAGTCTTATCCATGCTGTAACTCATCGTAACATGTCCGTTTACCGGCCATAACATCTGGCTGCTTTCATTAAAGCTGAGCTGAGACGCTCCCCCGGAGGTCTGTGTGCTGCTCTGTACACCTGTGTTTTCTTCATTGTTTTCTGACGGCTGTTCCGGTTGTTCTGCCGTGCTGTTGTCCGAAACACCGTCAGTCTCTTCTTGTTTTGTTTCTTCTTTTGCTTTTTCAGCAATGCTATTTGCTTCTCTTAGCGCCTTATTGGCGGCTTCCTGTCTCGCCCGCTGTTCTTCTTGTGCAAGTTCAAGCTCTTTTTCTGTACTGTCTTTGTAATTAGTCCATGTATAAGCGCCCGTAAGTGCAATCACTGCCGCAAAACAGATTGCCACACCAACTGCGGCCTGTTTTCTCCCCTTGTCGGAAGGTCGCTGTTTCTTGTTCATATTTTATCACCTCTGACTGTATTTTTGCCAGAAAGTGAACGCCTTATTCTATTTTTTATCGATTTTATATGTCATTGAAAAGAATCCATGCAATTTGCACATTGTATGGATGGGTCGTCTACCAATTCAACATCCGTAACTGGCTGTTCAATCCCTAAACTATCAAGAAGATGCCGTATATCCTGCAACACTTCTTTTGCTGTATAAGCAGAAATTGAATACTTTTTATTGGAAAGGCGCCTATTACTTACTTCCTTATCTGCGGCGCGCTATTCCCCGGACACGCCCACAACGATCTCCGCCACTTCCTCCACTGTAGTTCCTTCAAAAAAATAATTCAAAATTTCTTCATATGTACTTCCCTCGTCCGCCATCTTCTCTGCCGTATACTGGCTCATGCCAAGACCGTGCCCGATTCCTTTCGCCGTCACGCGAATCTGCCCTTCAAACTCCTGAAAGGTAAAACAGGCGGACGCCAGGTGATACGCTGCGCGAAATTCTTCCCCGCTTACCGTCTCCTCCCCGCAGCGCACCTCCGTCACATACCCGGCGCTGTCTGTCGCCGTCACTTCCATGTCCGTACCCGACGCGGCCGAAATCATGGATATTGTCATAGCGTCCTTAGCTTCGATATCCTGAGGACATTCTTTTACTATAAGATAGGGATACTTTTCATTTCCAAACACCTCGCCTGCGGCCCTGGTTCTTCCATTACTCAGCTTGTGATAAGGGGTCAGCGCAAGATTCCCGTCATACATCAGCACCTTCCCTTTCGTCTCCTCCCATGCTTTCTCTAATTTCTCGAATTTTTCCCCGTACTTTCCTGATCCCCAGTTATTCTCCATCTGGCGCCTTGTCCAGTATCCTTTTGTCAAAAGCGTACCGCTTCCTTCCTCCTGGATACTTTTGTAAATGCTGGTCCGGATCAGTATCGCCTGCGCTTTCAGCGCTTCCGCCCCGGCATCCGCCTCCATCTCCTTTGCCAGCACTCCCACTCCATACTCGTCCAGAGGAAGCCGTTTTGTCTTCCCGTTTTGCTCCACGGAAACATAAGGGCTGTTGCCATCCTTAGAAACTTCCGTATCGTTTCCGTTCACAAACACAGTGACCACATAGGGGAGCAATGTAATAATAATCAAAAAATACCCGGCCTGTCTCAAAAATTTCCGCATCGCAACAAAACCTCCCATACTACTGTATGAAAGGTTCCGCTGTATTATTCGTATTTGTAATGCCGCAAATTACTCTTCCAACGGCTGCACAGTCACTTTGTCCAGTTTCCAGATTTCATCCACATACTCCTGAATGGTTCTGTCGGAAGTGAACTTCCCGCATGAGGCTGTGTTAAGCAGCGCCATCCTTGACCATTTCTCCGTATCGCGGTACGCTTCCTCCACCCTCTTTTGTGCCTCTGCGTAAGGACGGAAATCCTTGAGGATAAAATACATATCTGCACGCGGGCTTCCCTGCGTATTCAGAAGGGAGTTATACAGATCGCGGAACATCTCATGGTTGCCGTTCGCGTAAGTACCGTCCATAAGCTGGTCTACCACTCTTTTCAGTTCCCAGTCGTTGAAATAAATCTCCTGAGGATTATATCCACCGTTATTCTCATAACCTATGACCTCGTCTGAACTAAGCCCGAAGATAAACGCATTCTCTATCCCTACTTCTTCCACAATCTCTACATTCGCGCCGTCCATCGTTCCAAGCGTAGGCGCCCCGTTCAGCATGAATTTCATATTTCCAGTGCCGGAGGCTTCCTTGGATGCTGTTGATATCTGCTCGCTTACATCCGCTGCGGCAAATATCATTTCCGCATTGGATACCCGGTAATCTTCTATAAATACAACCTTCAGCTTATTGTTGATACTGCGGTCATTATTTACCACGTCGGCAACAGAGTTAATCAGCTTGATGATCTGCTTTGCACGGATATACCCTGCAGACGCCTTTGCCCCAAAGATAAACGTCCTTGGGTAGAAAGACATCTCCGGATGCTCCTTGATCTGGTTGTACAGATACATCACATGCAGAATATTCAGGAGCTGTCTCTTATATTCATGAAGCCGCTTTACCTGCACGTCAAAGATCGACCTCGGGTCAATCTCCACTCCGTTATGTTCCTTGATATATGCCGCCAGGCGTACTTTATTCTTATACTTAATATCCATAAATTCTGCCCGCGCCTTGGGATCGTTGGCAAAAGGTTTCAGCTTTTCCATCTGGGATAGATCTGTAATCCAGCCATCGCCGATGTGCGCGGTCACCCAGTCCGCCAAAAGCTGGTTGCCGTGAAGCAGGAAACGTCTCTGGGTAATGCCGTTCGTCTTATTATTGAATTTCTCCGGCATCATTTCATAGAAATCTTTCAGCTCCTGCTTTTTCAAAATCTCCGTGTGAAGCGCCGCCACACCGTTTACAGAATACCCCGCTACGATCGCCAGATGCGCCATCTTCACCTGGCCATCCCTCAGAATCGCCATTTTACGTACCTTTTCCTCATTACCGGGATACATCTGGCGTATCTTTTGTACAAAGCGTCTGTCAATCTCCTGAATGATCTGGTATATACGCGGAAGCAGGCGGGAGAACAAGTCGATCGGCCATTTCTCCAGAGCCTCCGCCATAATCGTATGATTCGTATAAGCAACAGTCTTCTTTGTAACTTCCCAGGCCTCCTCCCATACCAGCCCTTCCTGGTCGATGAGAAGACGCATCAGCTCCGCCACCGCAACGGTCGGATGGGTATCGTTCATCTGAATCGTCACCTTCTCATACAGCTTACGGATATCCGAATGTTTCCTCTTGTACTTTGCGATCAACGCCTGTATACTCGCGGAAATGAAGAAATACTGCTGTTTCAGGCGCAGCTCCTTTCCGGCATAATGATTGTCGTTCGGGTAAAGGACCTCAACGATATTCTTCGCCAGGTTCTCCTGCTCGATTGCTTTATGATATTCGCCGCGGTCAAAGGACGCCAGCTGGAACTCTGTAATCGCTTTGGCATCCCAGATACGCAGAGTATTTACCACATGGTTTCCATAGCCTACGATCGGCATGTCATAAGGAATCGCCAGGACGGACTCGTAGTTTTCCTGGATAAATTCATCCCTTTTTGTTTCCTCGTTATATTGGATACGGATCGTCCCGCCAAAACGGACTTCCTTCGCGTATTCGTCGCGCCGAAGCTCAAACGGGTAGCCGTCTTTGAGCCAGTTGTCCGGTGTCTCAACCTGATAGCCGTTTTCAATCTTCTGCTTGAACATACCGTAACGGTAGCGGATACCGCAGCCATAGGCCGCATACCCTAAGGATGCCAGCGAATCCAGGAAACATGCCGCAAGTCTTCCAAGGCCCCCGTTTCCCAGCGCCGGATCCGGTTCCTCATCCTCCACCGCGTTCAAGTCGATTCCCATCTCATCCAGAGCTTCCTTGACGCCCTTATACGCTGTCATGTTGATCAGGTTATTTCCAAGAGCCCTCCCCATGAGAAACTCCATAGACATATAGTAAACCGTCTTGGGATCCTCTTTCTCGTATGTCTTCTGCGTTGCAAGCCAGTCGTCGACGATCGCCTCTTTAACCGCATATGAAACTGCCTGAAAAAGCTGCTGCTGAGTCGCTTCGTCAATCTCGCGCCGGAACAGGCGCCGTACATTGTCCTTCACTTCCTTCTTAAAGCTTTCCTTTTCAAACCGTGTGCTCATCTTAAACATACTCATCTCCTCCATTATTTTGCCGTCCGGCGTTCTACTCCCAGATTTACTTTCTCCCCGTTGATCTTCCACTCCTTCACATAACCGACCGGAGATGCCTTCACAACACTCTCTGCGAGTGTCTCGCTTCCAATCTCCCCTGCAAATTTTGCAAATACAGCCTCCGCTTTCTCGCTTCCGTCGTAGGTAACCGTGATCTTATCCATCACTTCAAAATCGGCTTCTTTACGCATCGTCTGAATTTTGCTGATAATCTCCCGCACGAACCCTTCCTCCAGAAGTTCTTCTGTCAGATTCGTATCCAGCACCACAGTAATTCCATAGTCGTTTTCAGAAACATAACCTTCAGCCTGCGTCATATCAATGAGCAGATCCTCGCCAAACAATGTCACTTCCTGTCCGTTTACGTCGAGTTTGAGGGAACCATTCGCATTCAGCTCATCCATCGCCGCGTTACCGTCAAGGCTGCCCAGTGCATTCTTGATACCGCCTAGAAGTTTGCCGTACTTAGGCCCTACTGTCTTAAGCTGCGGCTTGAAGGTATAGGACGTAAAGGCACGGACATCTTCAGTCACTTCCATTTCCTTTACATTCAGCTCTTCCTCCACGATTTCCCGGTAAAACTGAGACATCTCTTTGATTCCCTTTACGAACATTTTCCCTATCGGCTGACGGTTCTTGATATTCGCCGCGTTCCGACATGCCCGGCCCATAACGACCACTTTCAAAACGACTTCCATGTTCGCCTCAAGTTCTTTATCGATCCATGCCTCGTTCACTTCCGGGAAGGCGCACAGATGGATACTTTCCTCTGCGTTTTTGTCGATGCTTCTTACCAAATTCTGGTAAATCTCTTCTGTCATGAACGGAATCATAGGCGCCGCTGCCTTTGAAACCGTGACCAGGGCGGTGTAAAGCGTCATATACGCGTTGATCTTATCCTGCTCCATCCCTTTTGCCCAGAAACGTTCCCGGCTTCTTCTCACATACCAGTTGCTCATATCGTCTACAAAATCCTGCAGCGCACGGGCAGCCTCCGGGATCCGGTAATTGTTAAGATTATTGTCGACCTCTTTTACCAATGTATTCAGTTTGGACAACAGCCATTTATCCATGACCGATAATTTTTCATATTCCAGTTTATACTTTGCCGCGTCAAACTCATCAATATTTGCATAAAGCACAAAGAACGCATAGCTGTTCCATAACGTCCCCATGAATTTGCGCTGTCCCTCCAAGACTGCTTTACCGTGGAAACGGTTCGGCAGCCAGGGCGCGCTGTTCACATAGAAATACCAGCGGATTGCGTCTGCGCCGTAAGTTTCCAGAGCTTCAAAGGGATCCACCGCGTTCCCCTTAGACTTACTCATCTTCTGTCCGTTTTCATCCTGCACATGCCCCAGAACAATGACGTTCTTATACGGAGCTTTGTTGAAAATCAGCGTTGAGATCGCAAGCAGAGAATAAAACCATCCTCTCGTCTGGTCTACCGCTTCAGATATAAAGTCCGCCGGGAACTGCTGCTCGAAAACTTCCTGATTTTCGAACGGATAATGGTGCTGTGCAAAAGGCATGGCGCCGCTGTCAAACCAGCAGTCAATAACCTCTGGCACACGATGCATCGGTTTACCGCACTTCGGGCAGCGGATCGTCACCTCGTCGATATACGGCCGGTGAAGTTCGATATCATCCGGACAGTTATCCGACATGGCTTTCAGCTCCTCGATACTTCCTACCGAATGCTGGCATCCGCACTCACATTCCCAGATATTGAGCGGAGTACCCCAGTAACGGTTCCGGCTGATTCCCCAGTCCTGGACATTCTCCAGCCAATCGCCGAAACGCCCTTTCCCGATACTTTCAGGAATCCAGTTGATGGTATTATTATTTGCAATCAGGTCATCCTTTACTTCTGTCATGTTGATGAACCAGGATTCTCTTGCATAGTAAATGAGAGGTGTATCGCAACGCCAGCAGTGGGGATAGCTGTGCTCGAACTTCGGAGCGTCGAAAAGCAGTCCTTTTGCTTCCAAGTCTTTTAATACCTCTGGGTCAGCCTTCTTCACAAACAGTCCCGCAAACGGAGTCGACTTGGCCATATTTCCCTTTTCATCCACAAGCTGGACAAACGGCATATCATATTTGCGGCATACCTTCGCGTCATCCTCGCCAAACGCAGGCGCGATATGGACTACTCCAGTACCGTCCGTAAGCGTAACGTAATTGTCGCATGTAACATAAAAAGCTTTCTTGTTCTGACCTGCAATCCCGTCTGCCGCGCACTGATACAGCGGTTCGTACTCCTTATATTCCAACTCTTTTCCTTGGTACCGCTCCAGAACCTCATACGCGGTCTGACCGTCTTTTGCAAGCCCTCCAAGCACCGTATCCAAAAGCGCCTCTGCCATATAATAGGTATAACCGTCAACACATTTTACTTTAGCGTATGCCTCATCTGGGTTTACACAAAGCCCCAGATTCGACGGCAGCGTCCACGGGGTGGTCGTCCACGCCAGAAAATACGCGTCTTCCCCTTTTACGCGGAAACGTACGATAGCAGAACGTTCCTTTACATCTTTGTATCCCTGCGCTACCTCCTGCGCGGAAAGCGGCGTCCCGCAGCGCGGACAATAGGGAACAATCTTAAAGCCCTTGTAAAGAAGGCCCCGTTCCCAAATCTTCTTCAGCGCCCACCACTCAGACTCGATAAAATTATTGTCATACGTTACATAAGGATTCTCCATATCCGCCCAGAATCCGACAGTACCAGAGAAATCCTCCCACATGCCTTTGTATTTCCAGACGCTTTCTTTACACTTATCAATAAACGGCTCCAGACCATAGTTCTCGATCTGGTCTTTCCCGTCCAGCCCTAACGCCTTCTCCACTTCCAGCTCAACCGGAAGCCCGTGGGTATCCCAGCCCGCCTTCCTTGGCACCATATAACCCTTCATGGTACGGTAACGCGGGATCATATCTTTAATAACACGAGTCAGGACATGCCCGATATGGGGCTTTCCGTTCGCTGTCGGGGGACCGTCATAAAACGTATACATCTCCCCATCCTTGCGGTATTCCATACTTTTCTCAAAAATATGATTGTCTTCCCAAAACTTTTCTGTTTCCTTTTCCCTGTCGACAAACTTCAAATCCGTCGACACTTTCTTATAAATAGACATGCCAAACAACTCCTTTCCTTATTTTATATCGCCGTCAGGCGATTTAGTATCAGGTATCCCGAACGCCCCGCGTGAGGAAGAATAAAGAATGCGCATCCCCCGGAGTATTTTTATGATATAGGGAACGAAGTTTCCTATATCATAAAAAAGCTTCCGCCCCGTAATAGGACGAAAGCCTGTGCTAACGTTACCACCTGTTACTGCATACCATCATATGAGTTCCCTGTAACGGGGGAAATCGCCGTCAGCGCCTACTCGTACAGAAGCTTTTCCGTCTTTCAGTGTCTGCAACTCGGAAGTGATATTCAGATATGTTCTACTCGCACCAGGCTTCCACCGCCCCCGGCTCGCTATGCCTTTTGAACGTATCCTACTGTCTTCGTCAAAGTCTTTCCTATTTTTCATATCGCCGATAGGCGATTCATATCAGGTATCCCGAATACTTTGCATGAGGGATTCCTATATTCAGTAAAATACTATATTATAAAACTGCCCTTTCGTCAAGACTTTCTTTTCTTTTTCTTCATCCGCTTTTTCCGCAGTGCGGTATAAGCAATAGAAAACGCCAGAATAACGATAAGAAGCAGCGCTCCGATAATAATCACTTTCTTGATCACCGGTTCTTCTTCTGTTTCTTTCGTTGTTTCCTTCTCTCCTTTTTCGTCCTTTTTCTCCGCCTCTTTTCCCTCGCTTTCCTCCTCGGCGGCTTTTGTCAGATATTCCTGAGACACCGTCGCTTCCGCGCTCCCTACCGGGTTCCCCTCGTATGTGTAATTCATCACGCCGCTTGCTTCATCCTTTTCGTCCGGTACGAACTCTTTCTCTAAATCCTCGAATTTCACATGGGAAGGCAGTACTACATAAGACTTTCCATCCACAATCTGAATATCCCCGGAAGTCTCGTTCTCCTCAATATTCACCTTTTCAAAATTGCCGAACCCGTAATCAAGAAGCTGCTGTGTGTCCGGATAAATATTTTTCCCATGCGTTTTCAGGACTACGCAGATAAGCTTCAACTCGCCTCCCTGGGCGCATGTAACCAAAGTATTTCTAGCCAAATCCGTATATCCGGTCTTTCCGGCTATCACCCTTGGATTAAAATAATCGTTTCCCTCATAGAACATCTGATGCACCTGTTGAAAGGTACGCGGCTCTTCCTCCATCTTTGTAGGCGGAATCGTATATTGAAGCGTCTGGCTGATCGTCTCAAACTCCGGATGATTCAGGAGAAGCTCTCTGGTGATGAGCGCCATGTCCCTGACCGTCGTGTAGTGCTCCTCATTTTCCAGGCCGTTCGTATTGACAAAATTGGAGTTGACTGCTCCCAGTTCTTTCGCCCGCGTGTTCATCTGTGCCAAAAACCACTCGTACCCGCTCTCAGCGTTCCCCGACACTTTCGTGCCGACACTCTCCCCGACCGCATACGACGCTTCATTTGCCGAGGCCAGAAGCACTGCATAAAGCGCGTCTTTCAGCGTTATCTCTTCTCCCGCTTTCAGCCCGACATGCGCGTACCCATATGGTATTCCATTCACCGCATCCGCAGAAACCGTCACGATATCATCCATAGAAGCGTTTTCCAGAGCGACAAGCGTTGTCAGTACCTTAGTGATACTCGCAGGATAAGCCTTACCGTCTATATTTTTCGCGTACAGGACCGCCCCGCTTTCGGCGTCCATCACAATGCCTGCTTCCCCATATGTCTGCGGTCCAATCGGCCAATTCTTCCATTTGTTAGAATCGACTGTCATTTCATACGCTTTCTTTGTTTCCTCATCCTCTTCTTCCGTCGTCTCAGGAAGCTCTTTTGACCTCGTGTCGATCGGCTGTGCGTCTTCTGCCCGCACAGCCGGTATTGGCATCATAACTCCTGCTAAAACAAATACTGCTGTCCATACAGCAATCCTTTTTCCTGCCGCTTTCATCCCAATATCCTCCGACTTGACATTACTACGAAAACTTTTACACAAATCCTCTGAACCGATTCATACACGCATAAATATCCTGCTTCCGGATCTGCGCCATTGATACCGGAAGGTAGGAACCCGGACACAGGCTCTGAAGCCCTTTTGTCTGAATCTGTTTCCACAAGTCTTCCACAAGCATCGCCACGTTCTGCTCCCTCGCTTCAGCCTGCTCCAAAATATTTTTCAGACAATAAGAAAGCGCTGTCGTTTGTTCCGAATCAAGAATCTGCTCCACATATTTTAAATCCACCGTATCTCTTCCTATAGAAAAGCTGTCCTTGCCAAACTGTTTAATCTTCACTTGGTCGTGCTTTCTTTCCATCCGCTTTGCTTTCATACGGCGATTGTTCTTCGTATGTTCAAAAATAGACCCGATAGAAATTTTCCCGCCTTCTTCCGGTTGCTCCTCCGGCGTCCGGCTGACGACATCCTTTACCTTCTCTGTAATATCATATGCCCGATAACTGTCCATCTGTAAAATTTTATCCGCAATATAAAAATAGGAGCCCGAGCTTCCAGCAACCAAAATTACTGAAACACCATGTTTGTCAGAAAGCTCCTTTGCTTGCAGTGTAAACGGAGTAATCGGCTCTTTGTCACCGGAAACTACCGCCTGCATCAGACTATCCCTCACCATAAAATTGGTGGCGCAGGTATCCTCGTCGATCAAAAGCGACTTTGCCCCCGCCTGTATCGCCTCTACCACATTTGCCGCCTGAGACGTGGAGCCGCTGGCATCTTCCGTAGAGAAATCCACAGTATCCTTTTTATTCGGCAGATCATTAATAAAGGGGGAAATGTTGACGTGCGACACAGCCCTGCCGTCTTCAGCGCGGATCTTCACCGCTGTATCCTCTGTTATCACATACTCTCTTCCGTCCCCGGCAATATGGTTATAAATTCCTTGTTCCAATGCCTTTAGAAGTGTAGATTTCCCATGATATCCGCCGCCCACAATTAATGTGATCCCTTCCGGAATCCCCATGCCTTTTATTTTCCCTTTATAAGGAAGCTCCATCTCTACCTCAAGGCTTTTAGGCGACATAAAAGGCACCGCATTCTTCATCGGCTTTTGTGAAACGCCGCTTTCCCTTGGGAGGATTGAGCCGTTGGCCACGAACGCTGTCAAGCGTTGTTTCTTAAGTTCCTTACGGATAACCTGCTGGTCCTCTGCAAGCCTGATAACCCCAATAACCTCTTCCTTTCTCAAATTTTTATAGAAAAGGGATTTGCGAACCGCCTCAGGAAGATAGTCAAACAGAATCTTCTTTAATTCATAGGCGTTGATCGTCCTGCCGTTTGCCGGGAATCCCACCTCAAACCTCACTAAAATTTCTCCATCCCTGGCGGTAAGCGCAGTTCTTTCCAGTACTTCCTGCCCGCATCTGCTGATCCCAATAAGCCCGCTTTTACCAGAGCCTTTCGCCTGGAAAGTATACTCGCTGACAGCACGCGAAAACTGTCTTGTCAGGTAATCCTGCAGGGCGATCCGCCTATAATCCGACGCATACATCTCCTCCGGAAATCCCGCCTTTACTTTTTTCACCAGCACGCTCAGCTTAGAAGGCGCCGCAAACGGATCCCCCTGTACGTGGTCGATGTTTAGCTGAAAATCCGGAAACTGATAACTTCCGCGCAGATCTTTATATGCCGGATAACTCTTTCGGTTCAGGCTCATTAACTGTTTCTCTAACTCTATTGACGATTTCATTTGCCATCTTATCCTTTCCTTATACTGCATACTGCATTGTAGCCGGCGCCGGCGCTTTTTGCTTCCCCTCTTTCGCCGTGCTGAACTCGAAAGCTGACGCTTTCTCGTTCACGGGCTTTCGCCACCCTTTGCTTCCCCTCTTTCGCCGTGCCGAACTCGAAAGCTGACGCTTTCTCGTTCACGGGCTTTCGCCCTATCAAAACAGAGTTTGCCAAATCTGCCTGTAAACAGGCAATTTGCCATTCTCTGTTTTGGCACTGCTCATTGCCAACGTGGATAGTATAACATATTTTCCGCCTAATTACAGTAACTTTTATCAAGCTATTGCAAACCCTGGTGTTTTGTGCGAAAATTATATATGACAGTATAGTATACTGTAGAACATAAAGTTATCATACACGAGGAGGAATTACCATGGCTTTTTTTGATTCTATGAAAGATTCTCTTTCCGTTGCAGGAATGGGGGTATCGCAAAAAGCAAAGACGGCTACTGAGAGTGTCAAAATTAATACTCAGATCAAGTCCAATGAAAAAATGATCGAGAAGCTGACCCATCAAGTAGGCGTCCAGTGCGTACAGCGATATCTCGACGATACAAATACGGAATATGAGGAACTTTTTCTTGAAATCCGTCGGTTGATGCAGGAGAACCGGACATATGCCGCACAGCTCCAGTCGCTTACAGCTACAAAAAGATGTCCGAAGTGTGGTTTTAACAATAATGTAAGCGCTAAGTTCTGTATTGGCTGCGGCGCTCCGCTTTCAGCCGCTATGGCATCCGGGAAAATTTGTCCCCAGTGCGGTACAGCCAATACCGAGGACTCTGCCTTCTGCGTAGAATGCGGAACTCCGCTGAACCAGGCGCCGCCTATTTCTGAAGCGCCGGCTTTAGAACCCGTTATTCCAGCGCCGCCCGTTTTAGAACCCGCAGCCCCGGAACCGGAAGATGAGGCTTTTGTACCGCCTATCGTAGAAGAAGTCGTATCTGCCGCCACACCGGAATTGCAAGGACCTCGTTGTTCTAACTGCGGAGCGCCTCTGCAGGAAGATATGCAGTTCTGCACGGAATGCGGTACACCTGTGTCCCGCGCATAAGAAAAAAGATATTTAAAAGGAATGGTATAACAGGAGGAGAAAAATGGCTAAATTTTGTACAAAATGTGGAAAAGAACTGAAAGACGGTGTAAAATTCTGTCCTTCCTGCGGGGCTCCGGTCCCGAATGCAGGACCAAACACACAGGCGCCTGGCACAGCCGGCAGCTGGCAAAATACGGGAGGTATGAATACCGGCAACACCCCGGGAGACGGAGGTGGAAATATATTATCTTCCGCATCCCAGTCCCTAAAAGCGTCTAACCTGCCGATAAAGCCCATTGCAATCGGGGTTGCCGCCCTTGTTGTCGTCGTCATTCTCTTTTCTTTCATCTTCGGAGGAAAAGGCTATGAAAAGCCGATCAAGTATCTTGAAGACGGTATCAACAATGCCGACCTCGAAACTTTTCTAAAGGCTTTTGATTCAGACATCGCCAAATATTATTCTGGCTATGGGGAAGATAGTTTCATCGATGAAATGGACGATTATTCTATCAGTCTTAAAATCGTTGACAAAGAACGGATCGATAAAGACGATCTAAAAGAAACATTAAAGGACGATTATGGGATAAAGGCTTCCACCGCGAGGAAAGCAACCGACGGATATATCCTGGAAATCGAAGGCGAACTCACTGAGGATGATGAAACAGATGAAAGCGAATTTGAAATTGTTGTAATCAAAATAGACGGCGAATGGAAAATCCCGACAAACTTTTTCCTGTAAGAACAGCGAGGACAGCATATGAAAAATAATACAAATAAAATAGCAATCCCTCTCATCGCTGTTTCTACGATCATTATCGTTTCCTTGCTGGCCCTCGGTGTTTTCATGGGTCTTTCAAATCTAAAGAAGGGTTCCCAGGCCGAGGCCTCCGTCACAGAAGATGAACTTGACACTGCCCGTAAAGGAAATACAATATCCGATGAACCGCTGATCTACACATCTGACGAATCCATTGTGATCTCGCCAAGCGGTCAGCCGGCTGCAAACAGTAACGATGGCAGCACGACGGACGACGCCCAAAGTGCACAGAATACTTCGGAGTATGTCATTCCGGACAGTAATACCCGTCTCTTAACAGACGCCGATGTTTCCGGTCTGTCAAAAGAACAACTACGTCTTGCCAGAAACGAAATTATGGCAAGACATGGCCGGCGCTTTAACGACACTTCTCTACAGGAATATTTCGACAGCAAGAGCTGGTATCAGGGGACTGTCTCCCCCGAAGCTTTTGATGCTAACGTGAATTCATACATCAATGATACCGAAAGAGCCAACATTGATATGATCAAAAAATACGAGTAGAGGAGGTATGAGAGATGTTTTGTCCAGAATGTGGAACAATGAATGATGATAACGCCGCTTTTTGCTGCAACTGTGGCACGAAGCTGCAAAGCCCAGGCACAACGCCTGTTGCCGCGCCTTCTCCCCCTTTAATAAAGAAAGAGAAAAAGGAAAGGACGCCTTTAGAGCCTGTCATGCGCTTCGCTTTGATAGAGAGCGCCGTCGCCGTCTGCTGTGTCATTTTATTTGCCGTCGTTTATAATATATGGTTCAGTCCCAAACATGCTGTTGAAAAGTATACGGAAGCGGTACAGGACCAGGACTGGAATACGGTTTATGATCTCCTTTTCATTGATAAGGAAGATACCTTCCTGACAAAAGAAGCTTTCCTGACCTACTGCTCTATTTACGGCGACAGCGATGAGCTCGACAGAGAAGTGGATAGTATCAGTAAAAAATCCGGAGGGTTCAGCAAGCAGACCTTCCGCGTCCGATATGATTATGACGGATATACCGACAAGGTAAACCTTACTGTAAAAAGATCCGGTCTTTCCTGGAAGGTGGAAGACGACAGTTATGTTGTAAAGGACTATCAGATCGCTGTCCCGGCCGGCACAGAAGTAAGCCTGGATAAAATCCCTGTCTCCGGCGCACTTGAACCGAAGCAGGATGAAGACGGCAGAGATGTGTATAAATTCACGCGGGTTTTTGGAAATACACATTATATAGAACTAAGCGGTGAAGACATTGAAACAACGCAGCAGCTTGTAGAAAATTACGGCGACTCACCTACGATTATGGAAACACAGATCAGCCAGGAAAAGCTAGAAGAAATCAGCGAACAGTCCATACAGGATCTGAAGGCAATTCTGGAAGGCGCAGCAGCCGGTAAAGCCTTTGCAGACGTCCCTGTACTGGAAAATATGTCGGAAATCGAAAAGGAGGATGCCTTCGATAGTTATGAATCCCTGCGCGACTATTCTTTTGCCCACGGTGATGAAGCTGATACGATAACCTCATTTGAATTTACTGATATTGAAGTTTCTTCGCGGGCAGGAATATATGACTACGATGATCAGACGCCTGCCATTTATCCAGAAATATCCGGTACGCTCAGCTATAAAGGAACATCCAAATCCTGGTGGGGCAATCGAGAATACGAGATAGGCTCCGACAAAGTGAAAAAGAGCTTTGATATGTATTATGTAAAGGAAGACGGCAAGTGGAAATTATATAACTTTTACATTTATTTCCGATAAAATATAACATATCTATCGAAAAACACGGTTGGAAGAACGAAAAATTTCCACCGTGTTTTTTTGCATGAACGCGCCTTAAATAATGGCATAAAAATACTCCTTAAAGTGCCTTCACTTAAGGAGTATCTCTTATGAAGCATCGGGGATTCGAACCCCGGACAACTTGATTAAAAGTCAAGTGCTCTACCGCCT
>CAMNWW010000018.1 GCA_946566415.1 uncultured Lachnospiraceae bacterium
ATTGATGATAATATCCTTCACAACCATCCGTCGCTTCCGCTGGGTGAGTTTGCGATCGGCACGAATACGACCGCTTATGTAACGGCGAAAAAATACGCGATAGCGGACAAACTTCCGATTTTGATTGCGGAAAAGATGGGACCGCATTTTGCGGTGGGAGATACCTGTTATTCCTGGGAGGAAGAGAACAGGGTATATAATCCTAACGGGAAGGAGATCGTGGCCAAGGATAACAGTGTTTCCCTGAGACGGCTTGAGGATCCGGGCAAAGCTTACTTCCAGTGCCATACGGATATTACGATACCGTATGAGGAGCTTGGGAAGATCAGTGTGTATACAAAAGCAGGGGAAGAGATTGTCCTGATTCAAGACGGACGGTTTGTTCTTGCAGGGACAGAGATGCTCAATGATCCGCTTAATGAATGGGAGAAGAGTAATGGCTAGAAGGAAAATAAGCATCCAGGAGAAAGGAAGGAAGAGTAAGTTATGGCAAAAGTAGGAATTGTGATGGGCAGCGATTCGGATATGAAAGTGATGGGAAAGGCTGCCGATATGCTGGAAAAGCTGGGAGTGGAATATGAGATGACGATCATTTCCGCCCATCGGGAACCGGATGTATTTTATGAATATGCTAAGGGCGCTGAGGAGAAGGGATTTAAGGTTATTATTGCGGGCGCAGGGATGGCGGCGCATCTTCCGGGAATGTGCGCGGCGATTTTCCCTATGCCGGTTATCGGTATCCCGATGTCGGGTAAGAATCTGGAGGGCGTGGACGCGCTTTATTCGATTGTTCAGATGCCCCCGGGAATTCCTGTGGCGACAGTGGCGATCGACGGAGGCGCGAACGCGGCGATCTTAGCCGCCAGGATCCTTGCTACGTCTGATCCAGCCCTTCTTTTAAGGCTGAAGGAGTACTCCAAAGAGATGAAGGAGACGGTTCAGAAGAAAGCGGATAAATTAAAAAGACTTGGACACAGTGAGTATATCAAACAAATGTAAAAACTTTAGCTAACGGAGGAAATGAGATGGACTATAAGAAGGCAGGAGTAGATATCGAGGCGGGGTACAGATCGGTAGAGCTTATGAAAAAGCACATCCAGCAGACCATGCGTGAAGAGGTCTTAGGCGGGATCGGCGGATTTTCGGGGGCGTTTTCGCTGGAGAAGTTTAAGAACATGGAAAAGCCGACGCTGGTTTCCGGCACGGACGGCGTGGGTACTAAGTTAAAATTAGCGTTTCTTCTTGACCGGCATGATACGATCGGTATCGACTGTGTTGCTATGTGTGTGAACGATATTGCATGTGCAGGCGGTGAACCTTTATTTTTCCTGGATTACATTGCCTGTGGGAGAAATGAACCGGAGAAGATTGCGACCATTGTCAGCGGCGTTGCAGAGGGCTGTAAGCAGGCGGGGTGCGCCCTGATCGGCGGAGAGACGGCGGAGATGCCGGGATTTTATCCGTCCGATGAATATGATCTTGCAGGATTTGCGGTAGGCATTGTGGATGAGAAGGACTTGATTACCGGAAAAGATTTAAAGCCCGGCGATGTGCTGGTAGGAATGGCTTCTTCCGGCGTACATAGTAATGGCTTTTCTCTGGTACGGCGTGTATTTAATATGAAGCCGGAGGTTCTGAACGGTGAATACGAATGCCTGGGAGCGAAATTGGGCGATGTGCTTCTGGCGCCGACAAGGATTTATGTAAAAGCCCTCCGCGCGGTAAAAGAGGCCGGAGTGAAGATTAAGGCATGCAGCCATATTACCGGGGGAGGTTTCTACGAAAACGTTCCACGTATGCTGATTGACGGGACGCATGCGGTTATCAGAAAGGACAGTTATCCGGTTCCGCCGATTTTCCGGATGCTTTCTGATAATGGAGATATTGCGGAAAAGGTAATGTATAATACGTTCAACATGGGGATTGGAATGATCGTTGCTGTGGGTGAAAAAGAAGTAGACAAAACAGTGGAGGCAATGCGCGCGGCCGGGGAGACGCCATATGTGATCGGATATGTCGAATCGGGCGAAAAAGGGGTGACGGTATGTTAAGGATCGTGGTTCTGGTATCCGGCGGAGGGACGAATCTTCAGGCTGTGATCGACGCTGTAGACGCTGGACGAATCACGAATACAGAGATCGTGGGCGTTATCAGCAATAATAAAAGCGCCTACGCCCTCACAAGGGCCAAGCGGCATAAAATACCGTCCAAATGTATTTCGCCGAAAGATTTTGAAACCCGGGAAGAGTTTAACAGAGTATTTCTGGAAAAGATAAGAGAGCTTCATCCGGATCTGATCGTTCTTGCCGGTTTCCTGGTTGTGATACCGGAGAGTATGGTGCAGGAATACAGAAACCGTATTATCAATATTCACCCGTCTTTGATACCCTCTTTCTGCGGTACAGGGTATTACGGGCTTAAGGTGCATGAGGCGGCGCTTGCGCGCGGGGTAAAGCTGACAGGCGCTACAGTACATTTTGTGGATGAGGGGACGGACACCGGGCCAATTCTTCTTCAGAAGGCGGTGGAAGTAAAAGAGGGCGATACGCCGGAGATTCTGCAAAGAAGAGTTATGGAGGAAGCGGAATGGAAGATTCTTCCGCAGGCGATCGACCTGATTGCGAACGGAAAAGTACGTGTGGCAAATGGCGCGGCAATGATAGAAAAGGAGATAAATTAGGGAATAAAACAGGAGGATAAATCGATGAAGGTTTTGATTGTGGGCGGAGGCGGAAGAGAGCACGCCATTGCCTATTGTGCGGCGAAGAACAGCAAGGTCGAGAAACTATATTGTGCACCAGGAAACGCAGGAATTGCAGAATTTGCAGAGTGCGTTCCAATAGGCGCTATGGAATTCGATAATCTGGTTGAGTTTGCAAAAGAAAAAGAGATCGATCTGGTGATTGTGGGCATGGACGATCCGCTTGTAGGCGGGCTGGTGGATATATTTGAAGCTGTGGGAATCCGTGCGTTCGGACCGAGGAGAGACGCGGCGATCCTTGAGGGGAGCAAAGCATTCTCCAAGAATCTCATGAAGAAATATGGTATTCCGACAGCCGCATATGAGAATTTTGATAATGCGGATAAGGCGCTGGAATATTTGAAGACCGCGAAGTTTCCGATTGTGCTAAAAGCCGACGGCCTGGCGCTCGGCAAAGGCGTGCTGATCTGTGAAGATTTAAAAGCGGCCGAACAAGGCGTGAAGACGATTATGCTGGATAAAAAGTTCGGTGTTTCCGGCAACACGATGGTTGTGGAGGAATATATGATCGGCCGCGAGGTATCTGTGCTGTCTTTCGTGGATGGAAAAACAATCAAGACGATGACGAGCGCACAGGATCATAAGCGTGCAAAAGACGGGGACGAAGGTCTGAATACCGGAGGAATGGGGACGTTTTCGCCGAGCCCGTTCTACACAAAAGAGGTGGATGAGTTCTGCCGGAAAAATATTTACCAGAAGACAGTAGACGCGATGCGCGAGGAAGGAAGAGAGTTTAAGGGAATTATTTTCTTCGGGCTGATGCTGACCAAAGAGGGTCCGAAAGTCCTGGAATATAACGCAAGGTTCGGAGACCCGGAGGCTCAGGTGGTGCTTCCCAGGATGAAGAATGACTTGATCGATGTGATTGAGGCGTGTATCGACGGGAAATTGGACGAAGTAGAGCTGGAGTTTGAGGACAATGCGGCAGTCTGCGTTGTGCTCGCATCGGACGGTTATCCGCTTGCTTATGAGAAAGGGTATGAGATCAGCGGGCTGGATAAATTTAAGGAGAACGACGGATATTATTGTTTCCATGCCGGGACAAAATTCGACCAAGGAAAGATTGTGACGAACGGCGGCCGTGTACTTGGAGTTACTGCAAAGGGAGCCGATCTGAAAGAAGCGAGAGCAAACGCATATAAGGCTGCCGAGTGGATAGAGTTTGGCAACAAATATATGCGTCATGATATTGGAAAGGCAATTGATGAGGCGTAGAAAATTACAGGATGAAGGGGTGGTGCAGAAAGTGGAAACGGCATTAAGGATCAAAAAGGTCGTGGATCAAATGCCGGGAGGCTTTTTTACTTATTACGCTGGGGGTAACGAAGAGATCATTTATGCGAACGAAGCAATGTGCCAATTGTTTGGATGCGAGACTCTTGAGGAGTTCAGAGAATGGACTGGAAACTCTTTTCGGGGGGTCGTCCATCCGGATGATCTGGAAGAAGTAGAGGAAAGCATTGTCAGACAGATTGCCGAGAGCCAATATGATCTGGACTATGTCGAATATCGAATTATCCGCAAAGACGGCAGCATCCGCTGGGTTGAAGATTATGGTCATTTTGTCCATGATGACGATATGGGCGATATTTTCTATGTTTTTGTGGGAGACGCGACAGAGAAACGAAAATTGATGTCTTTTATGAACCAGGAGCATCTCAGGCGATTGGAAACAATAGAGGGGCTCAGTATTGATTATGAATCCATTTTTTATGTGGACTTGGACAATGACAGGATGAAACCTTATCGGATGAGCCATCGTGTAGCGGATATTTTTGGGCTGGACGATCAGGAGGGGTCTTTTTCAGAGATTCATGAAGCTTTTATTAAAAAATGGATTCACGAGGACGACAGAAAAGTTTTCTCAGAGGCGATTCAGGGGGATTATATCCGAAAGAGGCTGGAGAAAAATAAAAGTTTTCATATCAATTATCGGATTGTTGAGAATGGAGAAAGCAGTTTTCAGCAGCTTAGGGTAGTGAATGTAGGGAGCAGCGAGAAGATTTCCCAGGTGGTTTTGGGATACCGGAGTATGGACCGTGAGATCATACATGAGATGGAGCAGAAAAAAATACTGGAGGATGCGCTGCAGCAGGCAAATGCAGCGATTATTGCCAAGGATACTTTCCTGACAAATATGTCCCATGACATTATTACTCCGATGAACGCCATCGTAGGTTTTACGATGCTGGCGAAAAAATATGCGGACGACAAAGGAAAGATAGAAGAGTATCTGGACAAAATTGAGGAATCCAACAACCAGCTTTTGCAGCTTCTTACGGACATCCTGAAGATAACGAAAATCGAGGCAGGGAAAACACATATTTCCGAAGACAGATGCAGCCTGACATTTATAGTGCGCGCTGTCTATAACTCCATGGCGGTAGAGGCGTCGAAAAAGGGAATTGATCTGACGATGGATCTGTCCAGGCTGAAACATGACGAAGTTTATGCCGACCGGCAGAAGCTCTGCGAGATGCTTATCCGTCTTCTGGACAATGCGGTCAAATACACCCGGCAGGGCGGATGGGTACGGATCAGCCTCACGGAATTGGAAAAATCGCAAGGGGATTATGCCGGTTTTTGTTTCAGCATAGAGGATAATGGGATCGGAATCAGCGAGAACTTCATGAGCCGTCTTTTTGATCCCTTTGAACGGCAGAGAAATTCTACCTTAAGCGGGGTAAGCGGAACAGGGCTTGGTCTTACGATCACAAAAAATATTGTGGAGATGATGGGCGGAACCATAGATGTGGAAAGCAAGCCGGGAAAAGGAAGCTGTTTTACAATTACGTTAAGCCTGAAGCTTATGGACGCGGTGAAGGAAGAGACGGAGAAGAAAGCGCCTGAATCGAAGAAACAGATGCCGGACAGCCGCCGGATTCTTTTGGTAGAAGATAATGAAATCAACCTGGAGATAGAGACGGAACTTCTGGAGGGCGCCGGGTTTATTGTGGATACAGCGATGAATGGGATGGCGGCCGTCGAGAGAATGCAGGAGGTAGAGGAAGGATATTACAGTTTGATTCTGATGGATATTCAGATGCCTATTATGGATGGATACCAGGCCGCAAGCATGATCAGGGGACTTGAGAGAGAAGGACATGCACAGGTGCCGATTATCGCACTTTCTGCGAATGCGCTTGAGGCAGACCGGCGAAAAGCGATGGAAAGCGGTATGGATACACATATGGCTAAGCCGCTCGATGTATCGCGTCTGCTGGATATAATCAAGGATATGGGAATCGAGCTGTAACCATGAAGATAAGAATCAAAAAGGCAGGTATGGCTTTTCTCCTTGTTTTTGTGTTATTGGCCATAGGATGCGGAAACAATCCGCCGAAGGAGAACGAACCGGAAACCAGGAAGGCGGAGGAGAAAGTCAAGGAACCTGAAGAGAAAACTGAAAAGGAACCAGAGGAGAAGGCTGGAGAAAAGAAAACGCCCGGTATCGCATCTCCCTCTGTGAATGGGGCGCTCCATGTAGAAGGGACCAAGCTTGTAGGCTCTGACGGCAGATGCGTCCAACTGAAAGGAATCAGTACGCATGGGATTGCCTGGTTTCCGGATTATATCAACGAGGAGTGTTTTCGGCAGCTCCATGAAGAGTGGAAGGCAAATGTAATCCGTCTCGCTATGTATACCGCAGAGTCCGGAGGTTACTGCACGGACGGAGATAAGGAAAAGCTGAAAAGCCTTGTGAAAAGCGGTGTGGAATATGCAGCGAATCAAGATATGTATGTTATTATTGATTGGCACATTCTGTCAGATTCCAATCCCAATATGCATTTAGAAGAAGCGAAATCTTTTTTTGCAGAAATGTCGGAAACGTACCGTGATGCCGAGAACGTGTTGTTTGAGATTTGTAATGAACCGAATAATGGGACTGCTTGGCAGGATATTAAGGCTTATGCAGAAGAAATCATCGGCGTAATACGTTCTAATAAGGAAGACGCCGTTATTTTGGTTGGAACACCGAACTGGTGTCAGTATGTAGACGAGGCGGCCGCCGATCCGATCACAGCCTACGATAATCTTATGTACACTCTCCATTTTTACGCGGCGACACATACGGATGATCTGCGCGGAAAAATGGTCTCTGCTGTTGACGCGGGACTTCCTATCTTTGTATCTGAGTACGGAATCTGCGATGCCAGCGGGAACGGCGCTATTGATGAAGCACAGGCGAATCAGTGGGTAGCGCTTATGAATGAATACGAAATCAGTTATGTAGCATGGAATCTGTCAAATAAGGCCGAATCTTCCGCAATTTTATTAAATACTTGTACGAAGACAAGCGGATTTGAGAAAGAGGATTTCAGCGCCTCCGGTATATGGCTTAGGAATATGCTGACAGGTGAAGCTGTTTCAAATACAGATTCCGGGAATATAAAGGAAACAAGCGAGGATATGCGTCCGGCAACGGGACAGGAAAACCTTGTCTGGCAGAGCAAAGATATGGAGGTCTCGGCCTCGATTAAAAACAACTGGGACGAGGGAGGAAATGGAATCGGGCTATTATGAAATAACGCTTTTAAGTCGATATAAATAATATATGGATGAGGAAGAAGAAAGGAGGATTCCTATGCAGGTTACAGGTGATAATACAAAAGTTCCTAATGCCGCAGCAGTAGGGATGGCTCCGACAAATTTGCTCAAAAGCACAAGCAGTGATTCCATGGCTGCCGAGTCTGGCGCAGCAGAGATGATGAGCTATCTCACAGGAAAATATAAAAATATTAATTTTAGTTTCCTTTCCTTTGACAGCAGCAGCAAGATCAGCGGATTTGCGGCAAATCAAAAGGGATTTAATAACGTAACGATATCTACGAAACTATTGGAAAAGATGAGCGCCGACGAGGAGCTGCGAAGATATGTGGAAGGGATTCTGGATAATATAGGAGAGTACCGGAATCAGGCGCAGGCCCAGGCTATGATCAGCAACAAAGAGCTGGCAGGCATGGGACTTGTCCTAGGAGACGACGCCCAGGCCTATATGTGGACGGCCACGAAGGAACGGGATACAGAGTCCATCTATCCAACCTACTGGCGCGACAGAGAATCCACGTCGTTCTATGCTAAGGAAGCGAAGAAGAAAAAATCAGTAACGACTTATAACTACTCGCACAGCACCAATATGATGCGTCTGGCGAACGCCAAGAATGTGACAGCCGTAAGAGGGCTGATTGCGGCAAAATACGGTGAGATTCAGAAGGTGAAGGCTCAGGTAAGCGACTCGGCAGAAGCGGCGGCGATCGTCCGTAAGATAAAGTCAGTTATCATGAATGGCAATCTGAAGATTTCAAGGCTCCATAAGGAAGAAAATCTGCAGCGCCTTCAGAAATCGGCGGAAAAGAAGTTGAAAGAAAAGCTTGCCAGACAGCTTGCAGAGGAGCTTAGACGCAAGAAGACTGCCAGAAAAGGTTTGGAACACTGTCAGACCGCAGATATAGGCGATATTTTTGTCAAGCCGTCTTTGAGTGACGAACAGTTCCGGCAAATCGCGGAGCAGTATGCTCAATCACTGTTCCCAGCGGCGGATGTCTCATCGGGAGATATTTCGGCAGGTCAGGGAGGGATATCTGAAGCTGTGGATATCACGGTTATGAGCGCGCCGGTCATTTCAGTAGACTGCTGTATTTGACCTTTGCTGCAGTCGATAAATATCCATGCAGGTATGGCTTGTATGGCTTGTATGGCTCGTTGCATCGCGGAAGTAAACTGCCGTTGCGCAGGGTGAAAATTTATCATCAAAGCGGCGGCAGTTTTTGTATCATAGGAAACTTTGTTCCCTATGATACAAAACCATCCGGGAGGATGCATATTTTTTATTCTATCATTTATTTTGCTTTATTATCTCTTCAAGTATTTCCTTAGGAACGGTCTTGGCGGCGCGCTGGTTTTCAACAGCCGCCTCTTTCAGTTCGGCCCTAAGAACAGGAATTTCTTTCGGAGCGTCGATAGCAAGCTTCACCCAGTCTGTTCCGGTATCTATAACGGTTAATGTAATGTTATCATTGATCGAAAGGGATTCACCCTTCTTACGCTGCAGTATAAGCACTTTTATTCCACCTCTCCTTCATGGACCAGGCTGGAAAGAGTATGGCGGAAAGTATAATCCGGATTATCCAGAATGATCTGTTTTGCTTTTCGCGTAAAACCATTGACGGCAAGCGGCGCTTTCAGGTCAACGGTTGATTCAGAAAGCGAATCCAGGATAACGCTGGTGACATAATATGAGATGTCGTCTTCTGAAGAGGCGCCCAAATCTTCGAGATCCTGATCAGAAAGAGTCGGCTTATAATCAGGATAGATTCCAAACGGATTCATTAATATAAAGGAAAGATTATCATTCTCCAGGCTTTGAAGAGAGATTAAGGAGTCATTATACTCATTAAAAGGAAGGGGCAGATATTCAGTGTAAGACTCAAAGCCGAAAAGTCCATTAATGACATGTATCGTCTCTTTCTGCTCATAGGAAATTTCCCCAAAATATTTTGCATTAATCTTCAATATATTGTACCTCCTGAAAAAAAGTGGATAAGGCTTTTGCACTGATATTATGATGTTAGAGGCAATAGATGCCATCTGGATTGTTCCGCACAATGTGCTCCCACAATCCAACCCAATATTCGGATATCGTGGGGCGAAAGCCCCACTATTATCCTCATATCGGGGGCGGGTCATTAAGCCATAAAACCACCTGTGTGCAAGCACCCAGTGGTTTATGGCTTTTGACTCTGACATCATATATAAAAGTAAGGGCTTAAGTTTTAAGCCCTTACATCCAGTGGTTCGTAGTTAGGATCTGCACTTGGCGGTACATAAATTGGTCCGCCGACATATTCGATTACAACATCAGGATGCTGTGTGATCGACATTTCGATGTTACCTGGAATAAACTCAAAATTACCGTTGGCAATCTTTAAGTCAAAATTCAGTTTATCCATCTGGTAGTTAATCGTCAGATCAGGAGCTTCGTAGTTAATATCTACCTGTTCAGACGGGGTAAAACCAAGCTGGAATTCTCCTGTCGGCTGGGCAGTTCTCTGCTGCATAATCTTACCGATCATGTCTTCACCAATATCCGCCTTCAGTAAAAGCTGACCTTCCTGCGCCAACTGCGCTGTCGCACTGTAAGCGGCATCCGCGCCTTTTTGAGCTATCTGCGCAACACTTCTTGCAGTAGTCGGTGTGATAGAATTTCTTGCTGCGGATGAATCAAGATGCAGCTTCACCGGACGGCTCTTGATTGACAGTCCGCCATCATTCCGATGAATCTCCAGTTCTGCTTTAGAACTATGATACTCTAAACGGGCATTGTTCACCTTGAATTCATATTGAATGGGGACAGTCGTGATTTGAATGAGTTGATCCATGCATATTTCCCTCCCTTCCTTTATAGTTTAACATCAAAAATCTAAAGCTCATAAGCAGAGCTTAATTCATAAAATCGATAAATGATGGTGTCAAAATATTATTCCCGACTTTAAGAGCGGCATTATAAGCATATTGCGCCCATGAGAAATCCATGATTGCTTCCGCCATGTCTACATTTACTACATTGTCAATCTGGCTGGCCAGACTGATCTTGTTGGATTCAAGACGTTCTTTTGTAGTAGTAAGAAATTCCGTCTGTGTGCCCAGTGTTGTGATCTTCTCAAGGACATTGCTGCGTCCCTCGTCAAAGGCGTTTAAAAGACGCTTATATTCTTCTACATCAAAATCTTCCTGACTCAGGACATCGGCAATCTGACCGGCAAGAATGACCATATTCTTACTGGTTCCATCATCGTTCTGACCATAGCCGATCAGGTTGATGCCAGGAAGGCTTGTGTCAAACGCGCTGGAAGGAGATACCGTATTCTGTCCGTCTATTGTAAGTCCAAAGCCAAGGTCGATAAAAGCGGAGTCTTTAGAAAGCTCTTCCAGCCGCGCAGCCGCCGCCGGGTCGTCTACATTCACTCCTCTATACTTCAGAACCTGCTTACCATTCTCCTTTGTGAGTTCAAAAGGCGAGGTCATTCCATCACTTCCGGCGAAAACATAACGGCCTTCGTAGGAAGAGTTTAGGCTGAGCAAAAGGCTTTCCTGAGCTCCGCGCCATGCAGCGGCATAGGTTTCACGGATATCAAGCGTACCGTTCGTACCGTTTAGAGCTTCCAGACCATACTTTTTACTTAGATTCTGTGATATTGTATTAATCTGCATTGCCGCGTCTTCCTGGGCATCCTGGAAAGACTGTACATCGTCTACCAGACTTAAGTAATCCTCATTCCTCGCGTACTTCCGTTCCAAAACCGCAGAACGAAGCGCGCTTGCGGGATCCTCCGCCGTTGAGTTAAACTTACGGGACGTCATGACCCGCGTCCTCATCGTATCCAGATTGGAAATGGAAGTAGAAAGGTTCGACTTATAATTTCTCAAAATGGCATTCGTAGTAATTCTCATCTTCTCTATAACCTCCTAACTTATCGTCCGACTACGCCAGTACCGTTAATCAGCTTATCAAGAGCTTCATCCAGGGTGGTCATGAGTCTGGCCGCGGCGCTGTAAGACTGATTAAAGTGAAGCAGGTTCATACCTTCTTCATCCAGTGAGACGCCGGAAATGGCATCCCGGGAATTAGACGTCTGATTGATAACAGAAATCTGATTATTCAACATTGTCTGGGCGGAATTGGCATCAATACCCAGAGTGTTTTCAATATTGGCGAAACAGTCATAAAAACTTCCCGTGTAGAATTTGGTCCCATTGACTGAAAACTTATGGGACGTCTGCAGTAAGTTGATCATATTAAGGATATTATCCCGGGCAGTAGAACCAATCTTGCCGTCCACAGGAACAATTGAATTCGTGATTCCATAGGTTCCGTTCGTCCATCCGTCTGCTATTTTGATATTAGCGGCGGTAAAAACGCCGGATTTATCATTTGTCTCGAATAATGGACGGTCTTCCGTCCCGCCTATCACATTGCCTTGATCATCGGTCTTTAACGCCGTGTTCGCTTTATTGAAGACATCCGCAAAGGTTGCGACAAGGGAATCCAAGGCTTTTTCATAATAGCCGAGACCTTTAAAATCAGAATTGTCAAAATCGCCGGACTTATTCAGCAGGTCGAGAGTACCCTTCAGCGTCCCATCTCCTAACAGATCTGTGATGTCCGAAGTATTCCCCTTTGCGTCGGTCAGAGACAGAGTAACGGGCTGACCTGTGATATCTGTATCAAACTTGCCGAACAGACCGTCGGAGATCAACGTATAATTCTTGCCGTTCACATCAGTAAAACGGACATCTAAGACTTCTATTGTCTGATCAGGGCTGATGGACTTCTCTTTATAATTCACAGTGATAGGAAGATAGCTTGCAAGCTCATCTAAAAGAGAATTCCTCTGATCCTGCAGTTCCAAAGCCGGATTGCCAAGTATCTGGCTGTTTTTTATACTATTATTCAGATTTGCGATATTCTCAAGAAGTTCGTTGACGCTCGAGATATCTGTGGTGGCAAACCCGGTCTGTATATCCTCGCGGACATCCTGAAGCCGCGTAGCGTTATCGTGAAAAAGATTCAGGAGAACCTGCATCTTAGAACGTACCATGGTATCAAATTCCTGATTACCAACTTCGTTGGAAAGCGTGCTTAAGGCGTTAGTAACAGCGGATAAAGCATCGCGGACCCCAGAAACGGTAGCCTCGTCAAGAATATCCGACAGACGGTCGAACCCTCCTGAATGAGCATCCGTTGTTCCGAGTTTTCCGATCTGAGAACGGTACTGTGCATCCAAAAACGGATCGCGAAGCTGGGAAACACCGGTCATCTCAACTCCGTAACCCACTCGGACACTGGAATTTGAGTTATAAAAATCACCTTTTTGTGTATTTAAACTGGTAATATCAAGACGTTGTCTTGTATAGCCTGGCGTGTTGATATTGGCGATATTCTGTCCCACAACATCAAGAGCTTTCTGGCTGGCTGCCATCCCAAGCTGTGCGGTAGTAAAACCGGCAAAAGTAGAACGTATCATAAAAATCCTCCTCCTGATTTCTAAACCGAACGGCTGGTAAAATGTTTGCCATCCTGGTTATCATTCTTTTTTCCTGAAGCAGAGTAAGTAGACTTCACGGCAGAATCCGCGGCAATCGCAGACTGAATTACGTGAAGATTAACCTCAATAATATCCCGCGCATTATCACTGATCGACCGGAACAACTGAACTTGACTGCTAAGCTGATCGAACAGGGGACGCAGCACAGCGGCAGCCTCTTCCGGCGCCGATTCCAAAATCTGACGAAAAGTACAATTCTCCATATTCAAATGTCTCTGCGCCGATTCCCTCTTTTGCTCAAGCCCTTTTAACTGAAGGATGAACGCCTGCTCTTTATGCATACATTCCTCCACAAAAGACACACGATTCTTCACGGCGGCATCAAGCTTTTCCTGTTCCACAGGAATCATATTTTCAAAAAGAGCAATTAAATCTCTTATGATCTCAATGAAGCCTGTAAATTCATCCATATTCAAGAATCCTCCTACAACAAGAGCATCCTGGATGCAATCGCATAGGTGTCGATCTGATAGGTATGCGAAGCAACCTGATCCTGCAGGCTCTTGATTTTCTCCTCTGATGCGGTGTTCTTAACCTCTGAGGCAAGCTGCCGGGAGATAGACTTAGCGAACGTATGCTCCTCAATCTGCCGTGGGTTCGATTTTATGATAACTGCATCAAAGCTGTGCCCGTCATTTGAAGAAGACAAAGGAGCAGAACCGCCTTTTGCATGCGGACGCAGATCGGTATAATTATTTATAATATTGTTGATGGAAACTTTCATGCTGAACTCCTCTTTCCTTCCTGATGTAAAATATCATTTTTGCTATATAATAAATATCGGCACAACTTTTGGAATCATAACCCAAAAATATAAGATTCATTTTAGGATTATTTTTTTAAATGATTCAGCAGAACAGAAGGAATATTTTCACAGGAAGCCTGTGTACATACTGCTCCGATGTTATAAGCTACCATAGGCATACCGTAAACAACGCAGGAGTCCTTATCCTGTCCGATCGTGAAGGCGCCGCTCTGGCGCATCTTCAGGAGTCCGTCCGCACCGTCGCGCCCCATGCCGGTCATGATGATACCGACTTTTTTGATTGTGACATTCTTAGCGATAGAATTAAAGAGCACATCGACTGACGGGCAGTGGCCGCTTACTTTCGCGCCGGTATGACACTGGACGATATAGTTTGAACCGGACCGGACGACTTCCATCTGTTTTGCACCCGGTGCGATCAGTGCGAGACCGGGATGAATGACATCGCCGTTTTTGGCTTCCCGTACCTCCAAACTGCAGATACGGTTCAAACGCTGCGCGTACATTTCTGTAAAGCCTTCCGGCATATGCTGGGTAATCACAATACCCGGCATATTGGCGGGCAGTTTCTTTAACACTGCGAGAGTTGCCTCCGTCCCTCCGGTCGAAGCGCCAAGCCCGATGATTGTGGAATCCAGGACTGTACGGGGCAAAGGCGGAAAAGGCATAGGCTTTGCCAAAGCCTGAGAATTATTCTGCGCTGTTCCGGCGGACGGTTTGGAAATACGCACCTTCGCCCGGGCGGCCGCCCGTACCTTAAGAGTAAGCGAGGCAAAGAACGCCTCCTTTGAATGAGGACTCATATCCGGTTTGCGTACAAAGTCAACAGCGCCTGCAGACAGAGCGTCAAATACGCTTAAATTCAAAGACGATACCAGAACAACCGGAATCGGGTTGGTTGGAAGAAGTTGTTTCAGAAAATCGATGCCGGAAAGACCAGGCATTTCCACGTCCAATGTAATGACGTCCGGCTTTAGCACCGGAATCTTTTGCTTTGCGTCGAAAGCGTTAATTGCGTAACCAATGACCTCAATCCCTGGCTGGGAAGAAAGATGCTGTATGATCATCTGACGAAACAGAGAAGAGTCGTCGACGGTCAACACTTTAATTGTTTGATTCATAAAGATCATCCTTTCATTAAGATAAAAGCTGCTTCTTATGCCCCAGAAGCAGCTTACTGTTCTCTAAATCTTACGATATGTAGCAGGCTTTAAATATTTATAAGGCGTTGTTGTTTTATTCAGGCCTTCTGAATGGCCGATCAGAAGATAGCCGCCGGGATTAGTAGCGTTGAAGAACCGATTTACCAACGCCTCTTTTGTTGGCTGGTCGAAATAAATCATTACATTCCGGCAAAAGATAACGTCAAACTTTAAACGGAACCGGATAGGATCCATCAGATTAAACGTCCTAAAAATAACATTGGACTTTATTTCAGGGGAGACCGTAAATGTGCCGGGTTCGCCTGTCGGGCGGAAATACTTTTTCTTCCAGGCAGGCGATAATTCCTTCAAGGAGTCCTCGTCATAAACCGCATTCTTGGCCGCAAATAACGCATTCTGAGAAATGTCGGTCGCAAGAACCCTCGTATCCCACAAGGATGCCTTGGCTCCAAAATACTCTTTAATAATCATAGAGATCGTATAAGGCTCCTCGCCGGAAGAACATCCAGCGCTCCATATACTAAGAACTTTGTCTTTTTTAGTCTGCTCAAGGTACGGAAGGATAGTATCTTTCAAAAGCTCAAAATGTGTTCCTTCACGCATAAAAAAGGTATAATTTGTCGTAAGCTTATTCAGCATAAGTTCCAGGTCTTCCGGCGTCCGATTCTTGATGAGATGATCCACATACTGTTGAAAATTGGTAAATCCCATGGAAAGAATTGTGTTGGAAAGACGACCGACAATGAGCTGGCGCTTTTTTGACAAATCAATGCCGTAATTCTCATGTACAAACTTAACTAAACGCTGAAAATCGGCGTCATTTATCGATAACATACAATATCTGCCTCCCTAGTAATGATTAATAAGTCTGAACAAGCTTTTCACAGTCCAGGAACAAGATAACAGATCGGTCTCCGGAGGAAACCATTCCGTTGATAAGTTCCAGTTGGTTTTCAACCGGAACAGGGGAGATCAGGCTTTGATTAATGTCCATTACCTGCTGGACGGCGTCTACGATAATGCCGATCTGCGTAGAGTTAATATCCAGCACAATAACGCAGGTAGTGCCGGTGTATTCGATAGAAGGCTTTCCCATGCGGAGACGGATGTCGATGATAGGGATAATCTGCCCTCGTAAATTAATGATGCCTTTTACATAATCCGGGACAAGCGGAAGCATAGTGATCGAATGGTCGGTGATGATTTCGATCACATAGTTCGTGCTGATTCCAATGCTCAGTCCGTCTGAAGTAAATGTTAAGAACCGCTCGGTAGGGACAGCGTTCCCTTCTTCCACGATCTCATTAGCTGTGATGTTTTCCATTGTATCTGCTGACATAAGTTATTCCTCCGATTTCTGTACAATTTAATATTGATTAACGGACATTGCGTATAAATTGCCAATATCCAAAATAAGGCTGATATCGCCGTCGCCCATGATCGTGCAGCCAGTGACTCCTGAATTTTTAATGTTAAAGTTACTAAGAAATGCAGGAAGCGGTTTGACAACGACCTGCTGCTCGCCGAGAAGTTCGTCAACGAACAGGCAGTAGGACTTATCGGCAGCTTCTACCCAGATTAAAATGCCGTCTTCGATATTGGTTATCTCTGTCTCAATATTATACAACTCATGTACTCTTATAATAGGATAGAACTCATCTAAGCATTTAATGATCTCGTTCCCGCTTGCGTCATAAATGATATCTTCTTTTGTGGCCTTAAGGGACTGGCGGATGTTCGTAATCGGAATCGTGAACAAGGACTTTCCAACAGATACCTCCATACCGTCTGTGATTGCCATGGTAAGCGGAATCTTTAAAGTGGTGCAGGTTCCCTTGCCTAGTTCGCTTGTAATAGAGATCGTACCGCCGACAGACTCTACATTCTTTTTCACAACGTCCATTCCGACGCCGCGCCCGGAATATTCCGTAACTTCTTCATTCATGGAAAATCCTGGCAGCATAGTAAGGGCGAGGATCTCCTTTTTAGAATATTCACTGGCAGGCTTCGTGAGGATACCGTTGCGTTCCGCTTTGGCGAGAATCTTGTCGGTATCCATGCCGCGCCCGTCGTCCTGGATGGTGATGATGACATCGCTACCCGTATGAGTAGCGGAGAGAATGATCTCTGCCTGCGGATTCTTACCGGCATCGATACGTTCCTGGACGTTCTCCTCAACACCATGGTCCATAGAGTTACGGACAATATGCATGATCGGGTCGCTGATACTGTCAACAACAGTTTTGTCAATCTCTGTATTCTCACCGATAAGGGTAAGCCGGGTATCACGGTTCAGGTTTTTCTTCAT
>CAMNWW010000019.1 GCA_946566415.1 uncultured Lachnospiraceae bacterium
AAAATGAGAAATACACACTTTAGGACGTGAAATATGTTGAGGAAAACTGAAAAAGTTGGAAAATTTAGAAATGTCCACTGTAGGACGTCGAATATGGCAAGAAAACTGAAAATCATTATGATCTGTATTATCATCACTAATCGGTAAATCGTTACTTACATTAAATCCATTAAATAGTTGTTGATCTTTACCAATAGTAGTTCGATTTCCAAAATTGATGTCTCCCCTCTTATCCTTTGCAGCATTATCCATCGGCCAAAAATTATTAGTCCAAATCTTCCACGTAGCAGGATGTTTAAACACATCCAAATCGCCGATTTGTCCTTTGTTAATTCCGTTTACCGTAGCCATTTTCAAGGTATAAGTATCGCCTGTTCGTCTATAGGTAAGCTCACTGTTATTATAACTTGTTTTCCCTGCCTTTGCGTTTCCTCCAAAGAGATTATTGATCCCATTGATCCCATCATTGAATACGACATTTTTCATATCCTTCGATATTCCTTTGACCAACTTAAAAGTACATCCTTTATAACTATTCGCCGAGTCCCCAACATTGACGTTAGCATTATCTTTATTTCCGGCATTCAGATAATTTCCTTCTACTTTATCTGGATCTGTCCATCGTAATCGTCCAAAATTTGTACCAGCATTCATATTTCCAAAAGCATACCTTACACCACTACCCGTATAATTGACCTTACTGTTAATACCGCCTTCCGCCGTATACATTGTCGTTGTAGAACCTCTTGTCTCCACACTACTGCTGATATCGTAGTCATAGAAATTCGCTTCGAACGTAGGATGTGGACTCTCTTCTGTACCCTTCGTCTCCGTTGGATCATATACAAGACGTATGACTGTTTTATAGCTATCAACATTATTGATCAACACATATCTCGGTTCCTTGTTATTTTCACACCTCTCTATATAAGGTATTTTATCCTTATCTGTCACTACGTTGTCAGGATATGCTTCCGCGAGTATAAACGATTCGTCCGGTGCCCACTCTGAATTCGATCTTCTGTTTGTAAAATGCAAATTCTCGTTATAGTAGTATCGATTCCAATCTGTTTCTGTAGTACTATCCGTCTCCTTCCCTGGTTTTAATACCCAAACTTCTTTGAGTTCATATCCTTTGTTATCCTGCAATGCGTCGAAATAAAACAAACTCGGGGCTTCATAATACTTAAGACCTTCTCGGGATTTATATACTTCCTGCAGTTCTGTCTTTGTAACAATTTTCCCATCTGTACCAATTTTGATTTTCTTTAAATTCGGCGTTGTTGCTCCATTCTTAGGTAGATTTCCTCCTGTTCCGTCTCCATTTTTAGAGGTGTTAATGATATCAAGCAAATCGTCACCCGTTTTATCGGAACCAAACTCCACAACATTCTTCAAGTACGCATAATACTGTACACTAAATACTACGTTCGGTGTGCCCGTTCCCCGGACTGCGATCCTGCCGTTTACCGATTCAACCGTTATCCCATCTGCATTTTCCGGATTACCTGCAAGAGTCATTTTGTCTGCTGAATAAATCTCAGCATCTTTCGTCTGAATATATGCGGTAAATGTGACCTCTGCATCCGACTCATTCGACGCTGTCTCTTCTTCCGGCGTATTTTCTGCGTTCAACATACTGCTTACATTCTTCGCCGCCATCCGGCTTGCCTGCGTAACATCTGGAAGTGTCAGTGATGGAACTTCAAGCTTTTTTTCTATATTATCCGTCGGCTCCTCACTATTTTCTTCTTCGCTCGCCGTCTGAATTCCTGGTTCTGCCAAGTATTCTGCCGCCGTTTTTGTCGGCCAGATCGTTGCAATAATTTTGCAGTTCGTCAGATCAAGTTCCACGTCCTCATAGTACAGTTTATATTCCATAACGTGGAGCAGGAATTCTTCACTTTCCGGATCATCTGCCGCCGCAAATTCTGCAAATACCTGATATCCTTCAGTATCTTCCCCCAGCCTTTCTACCTCAAACCGGAAACCATTCTGCTCAATAACCGTTTTATCCGGTGTATCGCTTACATCTCCTTCGCCGGATGCATTTTCATCTGTTACATCGTTGCCTGCATCACTGGATACATTGCTATCTGTTTCCTCTGATATATTCTCATCGGATACGGCTTCACCCGTCTCATCAGACCCACCAGACACTTCTCCCTCAGCTCCAAAGTCTTCGTCCCCCGCTGCCGCGTCAGATTCTCCATCCGCCGAATCTTCTTCACCGTCTGCTGTGCCTGCATCTGCTGTCCCGTCTGTCTCTTCCGGGGCATCTGTTTCATCGTCATTTCCTGCATCGGCGGTGTTATCTTCATTTCCTCCCGCATCCGCCGCGCTGTCCGCTTTATTTGCGGTCAGCACAGCGTCTCCTTCTATATGAAAGATGATACGAAACGCTTCATTTTCATATTGAAAGTCTTCTGCTACGGATACCGTCTCGTTTGGGACTTCATTTTGGTCTTCACTCGGTGTTTCACCCGGTTCTTCCGCGTCCGGAGCTTCTCCTTCAGTAATTCCTACCTCTGAGAAACTGTCCATCTGAAATGTGGTGCTGTTGTCCGCCGCGTCAGAGCCATCCAGCACTTCTGTCCCTTCATTTGCGAAATGGATTACCGTGATCGGACTTCCTTCTGTCAGGCCATTCTCATCAAGGAACTGTACCGTAATCTTCACCGCGCTCTTCGGCTCGATCTCCTCGCCGTCCACATAGAAACCAATGTCAAGGAGCGCTCGCATGACTGCCGTTTCGTCCTGCATCTTTTCCTGGAGCTGTGATTCGCGCTCTGCAAAGTGTTCTTCGTCCGTATCCGGTGTGATCTGTTTTACGACCAGCTCTGCATTTTCCGGAATCTCGGCGTCTTCGCCGTACGCTACGGTTACTGTGAAGTTCTCGCCTTCATAGGTCTTCTCGATCATCGGAGCTTCCGTATTCTCCGCATCCGCTTCGCCTTCTGTTCCTTCCGTCTCTTCGACCGGAGTTTCCATCTCTGTCCCGACAGCCTTATAAGCCGCTTCCATTTCCGTTACCTTCACATATGCGAAGATATGGTTGTCGACGTCATCCAGTTTATATTCATTTTCTTTTACTTCATTATCACAGTTGCCTTCGATGACCTTGATCTCATTCTTCTCTTCATCATACGAAGAAACGATTCCCATCTGGAACGCTGTCTCTTCCTCTTCCTTATCGAAGAAGATCAGGTCGCCTTCTGCCGGAACGTATCCTTCCGGTGCGGTCAGGTAAGCTGTGCCGTTCTGCTCCTCTGACTTGGTAAACTCTTCATACCATTTCACAGTATCCGTCTCTTTCGGGAACATCTGTGATTCTTCGATTCCTGCATAGTACATACAGAAGTTTACGAACGCCGCGTCCCAGTCAACGTATGCGTCTTCTGCAAACTGTCCGTAGCGGGTATAACCTTTGTGGCTTTCGTCAGCGCCGAGGATATAGTTATTCTCGCTCTCTGTATATCCAAGCTGCATCCGGGCCGCTTCCGCAAGATCCTGTCCCCAGGCATCCTTCCACTCCACATCCTTGTACTGTTCATCCCACCTTGACGCATCTTCCACGTCCGCGTCCTTGTCGATGTAGCACAGTTCCGTATGGGTATGTTCTTCTTTCCCGCATGCGGCAAAGGACTCGTAGCAGGCGTCTGTATGCTGATGCCCTTCGCTTTCTTCCTGTCCGCAGGAAAGTACGGATTCTTCTGCGTAGCACTCTTCGCTGTGCGTGTGCTCCTCGCCTTCCTCCAGCTCGCAGATCAGTACGGATTCTGTCGTATAACAAGCGTCCGTGTGATGATGTCCTTCGCTCTCTTCCTGCCCGCAGACCAGAATCTCCTCGTAGCACTCTTCGCTGTGCGTGTGTTCTTCGAGTCCGCATTTCGGCTCCCCTGTCATGGCAACTCCGGACCGCGCTAAGGCCCAGATGACACTGCCTACTACAACGACTGCGAAAATCGCTGCGATCCTATGATTTCGTCTGCGTTTTTTCTGCTTACTCCCAAGCTCATTCAAATACTCTCTCAAAAGTTCCTGCATCTTCTCACCTTCCTAGTGCATAATTCCCATGCGGTTCAAAGGCCATGCCCTGAATACCACTTTGCCTACGATTTGTTCACTTTGTACACATCCGATTGAAGCGATTCGGCTGTCTACGGATATCGCTCTGTTATCTCCCAGTACGAAGTACATTCCTTTGGGTACCTGGTAAGGAAATTCCAGTTCGCATTTTCCAAGGTTCTTTTCGTCCAGGTACGGCTCGTCGATCACTTTTCCGTTTACCGATACGTTGCCGTCCTGATCAATATCTATATAATCTTCCGGGCCTCCGATGACACGTTTCAGGAGCACCCGTCCTCCATAATAGAAACCTGCGACATCGCCCTTTTCCACCTCTTTTGTCTGCCTGAGAATTACAATCTCTCCATCCGCCAAAGTTGGACTCATGCTGTTGCCGTTTACCTGGATCAGCATAAAAAGCCGGGTCGCCAGAAGTACCACGATTGCGGCTACCACCGCCAGGACTCCCGCAATATTCAGAAGTGTCTTGCGGAAGCTGTGTTTATATTCTTCCCTCGCAAGTTCCATCTGCAGAAGTTCTATAGGTGGAATTTGGGGTATTTCTTTTTCTTTTTCGTTATCCTTCTCTTTCTCGTTATCCATGAATATCACCCGAAGCTGCCAGCGGCGTGTCCTCCGCGTCTCTTTCTCGTCCTGTCAGCATATTTCGGTCCGCTGTGCTCCTTGTGCGGGAAGTATTCATAGCGACGAACTGTCTTGATCTTGATGCTGTGGGCTTTCTCTTGATTCCAGCCCTCCACCCTGTCTCAGAAGGGGCTTTATTTTCCTCGATCCTTGCCTGCGCCTGCCTTGCCGGAAGAGCCTCGCTGACCCTTTGGACGTTCATCAAATACTGTTCAGCCGCACGCTGCGCCGCCTCAAATATTCCGTTCAGCCGAAGCGCCGCCTCGGCGATGGAACCGGCCTCTTCTAATTCGATCAGCTTTGATGCCTTCATCTCTTCGATCGTCCGTTTCAGTTCCGCGATCATGGCGTCCTTCTGATTCAGCCGCTCGTCTTTTACGTCCAGCTTATGCTTTAGCCGTTCGTAGCCTTCCATCAGCGCGTCATACTCTTTCTTTATTTCATCTGCTTCCTTCTGCAGCCGCTCTGCCTCCCGGCATTCCACGATAAGCATCTCAAGAAGTTCCCTGCGTTTTAATTTACGTAATTCTTTATCAGCCATGATACCCCTTCTTTACTCTTCTTCCTCTGGCGAGGCCGCCTGTTCCAACTTGTCAAGCGTACCGTCTATGATTTTAATTAGTTCCAATGCCGACCGAAAGCAAACGCTTTGGTCTTCTTCCAGATATGTGACTCTCCCTTGCCAACTGCTGTGCTGCCTGTGCTGGACCCGAATGACAAAGGTTCCCATATCGCCATGTTGGTTTAATAATTCTTCATCTTTCAAAACTCTTGTCATCCCTTTCTTTTTCTGGTAGCTATGTGTTTTTCCATATATGTCTCTCTCATCTGTCCCCATATGTGGAAATCCCAGCGCATTGAACAGCTCTTCCGCTCTCTTGATAACATCCTCATATCCTTTGAAGGGAATACCCTGTCTGCTGTATCCATGGTACAGAGAACCTTCTATTGTTCCTTGGTCGTTCCTATCAACACATAGGACTATGCCGTTCGGCGTTCCGATATAATGTCCGCTTCCCGCCATCTGCATCCCAACCTTTCTGCGCTTCTCCGCACCTTGTAATCTTATACTAACAGCCGTCTACTATCCCTTCCGCTATCCATTTTCAAAAAAATAAATTTTTTTCAAATTTTTCCAGCTGTGCGGTTGAAATTTTTCCATCGACTATGTTTCGCAGATAACGCTGTTTACGTGATATTCCACTCCGATATGTTTCCCCGCATCCGAGATTTTCTCATCAATACGTTTTTCCACAACTTCACAGTTTTCCCTGGTCGTATTAATAAGAAGTAGCAGGAACTGTCCCTTGCCATATTGGTTGATGATATCCCCGTGTCTTACAGACCGCTGGATTGCATCGCTTAATTTCCCGGACATTTCTTCCAGATGTTTTTCATCCTTCACCGGCCTCCCCCTGCTGTCCACCAAGGTACAGAGCATCAGGTAAATGCTCTGCCCGCTCCGCTCCATGATGCGGCAGAGTATCTGGTAGATTCCCTGGAAGATGGGATAAGCGCACTGATATCCACCCTGGATATTCTCCGGAGCTTCGCCTAATTTCTTCTGTATCTGATCCAATACCTGCCAGGAATGCTTCATCTGGCTTCCCAGCTTCTCCATCATATCCATAAGCTTTGCAGAAGGGCTGATCCCCTGCTCTTTCATGTAGTATTCGACTGTATCCGCATATAGTCTTGTGGCTTCCTCATACTGCATATTCTCCATCAGCGCCTCCATTACCAGGCACTCCCAGTCGGAAAAGGGAGCTACTTCCATCACGTATCTCCCGAATTTTTCCATCTGTGTCCAGTCCTGCCGTTTTCTTAATATGGAAGCGGCATGCTCCACACAGGAATTGAACATCCGGCGATAACGCCTCGCCTCCGCGCTCGCCCATATCACGCCCACATAATCGGCCAGGAATTCTCCTTTATACAAATTGCACGCAGAAAAACACAGAGCCAATTTTTCTGTATCATTCTCGCTCTCCATTGCCTGTATATATAATTCTTCAAACGCCGCGGCGTCTTCATTTACCGGTATTTTCCCGGTCCAATGGTATATCCCGTCCTTCAGTACAATGTAATCTACTTCCGGAAACCCCATGCTCCTAAGCTTTTTCTTCGCCTTATATATAATCGTATGTAATGCCTGGTGGCGGTTCTCTACGTCTCTGTCTCCTAACAGTATATCCTCCAGACTGTCTCTGCTCACGCCCTTCTTCGCATTATGAAGCAGTACCTGCATCAAGTTCGTAAAATGAGTGTCCCTGCGTCGTCCACTGGTCAGCGTCCTGCCTTTATAGGACATCTCAAAGCTCCCGAACATACGGACATTGATCACTGCCTGTTCTTCTTGCATATGAAATCACTTCCTTTTATACCGCTTATACTGTGCTCTGCTTTTCTATGCAATTCACGATTGCCCTCTGAACCTGCAGAGTCTTTATGAAAACGTCTTTCGCCTTATCGGGCTGACCGCCGTCCAAGAATTCAAGCGTCTTCGTATATGCGTCTAAAAGCGGAGTCAAACACAAGTTTGCTGCAATCCCCTTCAGTCTCCGGACCTGTCCGGTGAGTGTCTTAAGACTTCCGCCGTCAAAATCTGCCTGCCGGATATGCGCCGTCCTGACCTCGTCTGCAAACATTTCCAGCATGCCTTCATATAATTCATGGTCGCCTAATACACGATTCATCCCCTCTTCTACATCGACGCCCAAGCCCGCTAATTCCTCTATAAATTCCATCAGTGAACTCCTCCTCCAGTTATTCCGGCTGTTTCATAAAGTATCCCTCATGCCATGGCATTCGGGATTCGTGAACTGAATCGCCTGTTCGGCGACTGTATCACAAAGTAGACTTTTTGGAACGGCTGACTTATAATAATAGTAATTATAAAAACCTCTAAGATTACGTTGAAAATGTATGATATACAGCTGTATCAGAAAGTCTACTATTTGTTACAAAAACCTTTAAGATTGCTGAACCGTTACTATTTTCTTCCGTATTATTGTAAACATGCTCGATTTTTTGTATAATAAGGATGAGTCGATTTTGGGAGTGCAAAGCACGGAAAAATCGACGGTGGACTCATTTGTCAGGTAACTCATAAGGATATAGCAGGGGGCGATAAGGTGCAGGACAGCGCAGATCTGATACAGGAAATCGTGGCAAAACGCACTGCGAAAAACAGCGTATTCCTTGATCTTTTTCAAAATAAAAGTTATAAGAGTCTTGCTGTATTTAGCGCATAGCTATCATGAATAAGGCTAGAGTGATCTATGAGAGCGGCACAGACGATATCATCAATCAATATATTGTCTTCTGCAAAGTTTTTAATGAACAGACAAAACAATATGGGATGACGAAAAAGGCGGTTATAGAAACCATCCGCATATGTAGGGATAGGAATGTTTTGAATGAATATTTGGCAGAGCGGGAAAAGGAGGTTGTGACAATTATGATGAGTTTATTCGATGAAGAACAGGTCTTAAAATTGTATGCCAGAAGCGAAAGGCATGATGCAGATAGAGAAACTGCAAAGAGAATGATTAAAAAAGGAAAAATGACTCTTGAGGATATAGCAGAATGCGTTCCTTCATTGTCTTTCGATGAATTAAAAGAACTGGAAGCCGAGGTTATGCAGCTTGCATAATCGGCAACGTAACAGCCGGCAGGCGCAGGGACTTTATTCCCCGCGCCTATATTATTTGTTTTCCCCAACAGTATCATCGAAAGGAATGGATTTAAGGAGAAAGAAGTTTTCGATACTTTGGAAATGTTTGAAATATCTGAGCGAAAGCAGGAAATAAAGAGATGGTACGACGGCTTCACATTCGGAAAATAGCAGATCGAGGATAAGAATTATGAGGCGATCCTGAGCGCGAAAGGGATTGCAAAAGAAGAACCCCACTTTGGAAGATAGGTGTGAAAACACCTGATTCCTGTGGGATTCTTCTTTTTTCAATCTCAAAACATATCCCCTACCAGAATATGATATACACCAGCGTCATGCAAAGCCCGATACATACCAGCAGAAGCCCGAACGACAGGCTTCGCCGGATGATCATATTGCTTTCCTTGAACTTTTCGTTCAGGATCGCCGCCGCATGTACGTAATCCTTTTGAGACGGATTCTTCCGTTTCCAGAGATGGTTCGCCGCGCTCTGCCAGCCATTCATAAGATGCCCCACGGCCGCGGTCAATACATTTCCTTCTTTCCTCGGATGCGGGATCGGGCTTTCGGCATAAACGCTTTTCCTTAAGAGTACGACCAGGATATCCACAAAGCTGTCCAGGATCCGGCTTAAGGTCCCGAACACTGCCGGAAGGATCTTTAGAAGAACCGGACGGTACAGCAGCTCTTCCATATCCAGCCATTTGGGCCACCGGTCTACGTACTTCCATGTCCCATTCTCTTTCTTTTTTCTCAAGACTTTCTGGATCAGCGCATACACAAGCAGGCCGATCCCCAGAGAAATCATTGCGCCGGAAAGGGTCTTTAAATAAGAAACCTCTTCTCCGCTTCCTGTAAGGTGCAGAAAGCCTTGACCAAGCCTGGCCGCGCGCTCCATGATTGCATGGGGGAACAATCCCCACACCAGAAGGACGGCGGCGCTTCCTGCCAGGGCGAAAGTCGTCCTCTTATCCATATAGGCCGTCATATTGTCAAACTCTTCCTGCCGTTTTTCGTCTTCGTTTGTATATAAAAATACAGCAAAAAAAATTTTTGCAATATCGGCCGCCGTCAGGCCGCCGCTATGAAGTAATATCCACTCTACCGCTGTCATCCGGCTTCCTCCGCCGAAAACGACGATACTCTCGTGAAGGAGGGTCTTACTGATGTAGCCTCCAAAAAGAGGCACTCCCGCGATGGCGAGCGCTCCTACGAGGAAAACTGCCTTAAGAAGCGGTTTCTTCCGTCCAAATCCCCGGATCTCATTCAGGTTCAGCGCGTGGGTGTTCATGAAGACCACGCCGGCCGCCATGAAGAGTACCAGCTTAATGAGGGAGTGATTCACCATATGGAGCAGCGTCCCGTGGGCGGCGAGCGCGGCGAGAGCATTCTCCGCGCCTTCTACGCCTTGTGTACCTTGTACACCCTGCGCACTCAGCGAACCGAGAAGCCCCTGCATCCCGATCCCCACCAAGATAAACCCAATCTGCGACATGGAGGAGCACGCCAGAGTCCGTTTCAGGTTCACGGAAAAGACAGCCAGAAGCGCGCCTCCGAACATGGTCAGGACCCCTACTGCAAGGACAATCGTCCCCCACCGCGCGTCGTGCGGGAACAGCCCGCTGCTTACAATGAGAATCCCGAAGATTCCCGTCTTTGTCAGAATACCGGATAGAAGCGCGGACTCCGGGGCCGGAGCGACCGGGTGGGCTTTCGGAAGCCAGATATGCAGAGGGAATGCTCCTGCCTTGGCGCCAAACCCGATAAACAGGCAGATACCCGCCGCATACCGTACAGCCGGGTTTTTCCATCCCGACGAAGCGGACGATAGTCTCGCAATCTCAAGGGTTCCCAGCTCATGCCAGACCAGAAAGATGCCCATCAGCATAACAAGCCCGCCGATGACCGCTACCGCCAGATAGGTTTCGGCCGCCCGGACTGCGGTTTTGTCCTCCTCCTGCACAACCCACACATAGGAGGTAAAGGACATAACCTCAAAGAAAATAAAGGTGGTGAAGAGATCTGCTGACAAAAATACGCCCAGGGTCGCCAGAAGCGTCGCCAGAAGAAATACATAATAACGATTTTGATGCTTATGCCCTTTTAGGTACTCAGGAGAGAAGATCGTCGCCATCATCCACATAAAGGCCGCGATGTTTCCATAAATAATACGAAAACCGTCCAGAGTAAATGACAGGCCGAACCCGCATATACCTGGAACCCGCAGAACATCCGGCGTCTCTGACGCTGCATTTCCCAGAGAAGCGAGGGAATATATGGCCATAACTGCAAATATAAGAACAGCGGCTCCTATCGCCGCATAGTCGCGGTATGTCTCATTTTTACTTTTCATCCTCTCACCCCTTTCTATGGCATCACAGCGCCGATGCTTTCAAATACATTCAAAATAGTTTGTGGATGCAGCCCGAAATAGAACATCGCGGCGGCAAAGAATGCCAGCGGCAGGAGCATCATCCATCCTGGATCTTCTACGTCCCGGATTGTCTCATAATCAAAGTCCCGCCCTGGGAAAAATGCCCGGACAGAAATCGTCAGCATGTAGATCGCGGTGAGAAGAGCGGATACCAGAAGCGCCGCCGCGCCGACGTAGGCCAGCGGATTTTCACTTGCAACCGCCGCTTTCGCCAAGTTCCATTTGCTGATAAACCCGCACAGCCCCGGCACCCCCATCAGAGCAAGAGACGACAAGGTAAATGCAACGAAGACCTTCGGCATTTTCCGCCCGAAACCGTCCAGCTCATAGATATAGGTCCTTCCCGTCTTTTCGATGACCGCGCCCGCGCAGAAGAAGGCGCAGATCTTCATGACCGCATGGAAAACCATGTGGCAGAGCGCCCCGATAAGCCCCAAAGGGGACATCAGTACCACGCCGAAAAGGACATACGACAAATTGCTCACTGTAGACCAGGCAAGACGCCGTTTGAAATGTGTTTCCTTGAGCGCCCGGCTGCATCCGTATACGATCGTAATAATCACAAGCGTCATAAGAAGGTTCTGCGCCCAGGTGCCTCGAATCAGCTCTGTTCCAAAACTGTAATAGGTAATCCGCATCACTGTGAACGCGCCGGTCTTGACCACAGCCACCGCATGGAGCAGGGCCGTCACCGGAGTCGGCGCCACCCCTGCCTTGGGAAGCCAGGAAGACATCGGCCACATCGCCGTTTTTACGCTGAAACCGCAGAAGCACAGGACATAGATCACCAGCAGCATATCTGTCTTTTCTCCCACTTTCGCCATGTCCAAAACCCCGCCCGGCACAAAGACGGATGTTGTCCCGTAATTCAGTATAAAGATCATCCCGATAAATGCAAACGCCGCGCCTCCTACCATATAGTAGAAATAAGTCCGGCTCGCCTGGACCGCCTCGCTGGTAAGTGTGTACATAATAAGCGGCAGGGTCACAAGACTGAGCATTTCAAAAAAGAAATACATAGTCAGGATATCCTCGGCCAGAGCAACGCCCAGCGTCACGCCATATGCTATAATATAGAAAGCAAAGAAATATTTTTCCTTCTTTTCCTGCTCCATATATTCAAAAGAGTACAGTACCGCAAGCGGCCAGAGCAGGGCTACCATCCCGGCGAAGACCGTCCCCAGTCCATCCAGGCGGAAGCTGACGCTTAAGTCCCCTGTAAAGCGAAACAGGATCAGGGAGTCTGACGGCGGGTTCACTAACATGGAGATAACAAGGGCAGACGTAAGAATAACAGCCCCCTCGATATAGAACATCATCTGTCTCCTGTTCCGAAAAGGAAGTACCGGCACAAGTACGCCTGCGATCATCGGCGTAAGTACCACGATTATCATAATTATTGCATTCATTTTGTCCCTCCTCTCCTACAGAACCGCCGAAGCGATATGTTCCGCGTATTGAATCAGCGGGTTGGGGAAAATTCCGAAAACCACAGCCAGTACAGCGCATATAGCAAGAGGCGCCAGCATCCACACGGACGGCTCCTGAGACTTCCCCGTCCCCGCATCCGTATCTATATTTGTATCTGTATCTTTCCCTGTATCCGTATCTTTGCCCGGGAAGAACCCTTTCATGACAATGGGGAGCAGATACCCTGCTGTCAGAAGCGCACTTATAAGAAGCACTGCCGGTCCAAGCCAGCGAAAGACCCCCGCACCGGCGTCCAGCGCCCCTTGCGCCAGATACCATTTACTGATAAATCCGCTGGCGGGAGGTATCCCAATGAGCGCCAGTGACAACAGCGTATAACACCCGAGCGTCCATGGCATCCGTTTTCCGATTCCTGCATAATCCTCTGTCCGCGTCTTGCCGCACTGCGTAATAAAAATTCCTGCCGTAAGGAATAATCCCGTCTTGATAACAGCATGGAACACCGTATGAAGCAGCGCCCCGGTCAAAGCCTGGGGCGTAAGAAGCGACAGCCCGAATAAGATATAGGAAATCTGGCTCACAGTCGAATATGCCAGCCTCTTCTTGAAAACAGGCTCTCTGTAGGCCAGCATGGAACCCACGAATACCGTAAGAAGCGTCAGGGTCATCCATACATACTGCACCCAGGTTCCCCGTAAGAAATCCGGCCCCACCACATAATAAATTGTACGGAGCATCGCCAGAGCGCCCGCCTTCACAATGACGCCGGAGAGTACCGCCGATGCCGGAGAAGGCGCAACCGGATGCGCCGCAGGAAGCCATGCATGCAAAGGAAGCATCCCGGCTTTTGCCCCGAATCCCACAATCATGCTGAATACTGCGATTAATATGACACCTCTGTTATCCTGTACAAGAGCCATATCCAGGCTACCTCCCGCCGTAAACGTCAGCGTGCCGCAGTATCGGAAAAGAAAATAGATACCGAACAGCCCCATATACGCGCCGCACATAGAGTAAAACAAATATTTCAGGGACGCCATAATTGATTCACGCGTGCCGTTATGGAGTACCAACGGCATGGAGGTCAATGTCAAAAGTTCATAGAATAGATAAAACGTCACAAGATTTCCTGCGAGTCCCAGCGCTATCAGTACACCGTAGCCCAGGAGATAAAAGCCAAAAAACCGCCTTTCCTCCCCCTCATGCTTCATATATGCAAAGGAATACGCGCATACCGCCGTCCAGATCAGGCTGACGACAGTCACAAAGAGCCTGCCCGCCGCATCGACTTTAAAATACAGCGGAATCCCCTTCATAAGGTAAAGTAAAGCGACCTCTTTGTCTCCTGACCACACTGCGGCAAGCGATACAGCCGCAGAGACAGCCAGTACCGCCGCTGTCAGTATATGAATTTTTTTAAGGTCTGCGCTTTCAGCCTCTATCTCTGCCTGTGTCCTGGCTATTTTATGCCGTTTCACCTCTCTAAGATGCTGAAGGAAAGAGGACAGAAGCAGAAAGATTCCCGCAGCCGCCGGAAGAAATACTGGAATTAAAATCCATCCATTCATGATGTTTGCCCTCCTTCTTACATAAACATCCCAAGCCCGGTCCGAATCATCTCAATGATTGGCTCGGAACTGAGGCCTAAGAATATATTCAAGACAATAAAGCAGACCAGCGCCGCCGATTTCGCGGGCTGCTCCCGCAGAGGGACTACTCTCTGCTTTTCGTTACCGCGCCTGCGCTCCGGAGTATAAATCCGGATGACGGTATTCATAAAATAAAGGGCGTTCAGTATTGTACTGATCGCCAGCGCGATCAGGGTCGGAAGCATCTTGATCTCGTGCCCCACCGCCGCCTGCGCGAAAAGCAGCTTGGAGATAAAGCCGGAAAAGACCGGGAAACCCACCATGGAGAGGGAGCCTACTGTAAACGCGATTCCTGCCAGTTTATTCCGATACCCTGCGCCCGTCAGATCTGAAAAATCTGTACTATCCCCTGCAGAATCCGTTAGTCCCGACGCCGCCACGAAAAGGAGCGATTTGGTCGCCGCATGCGAAAGTATATGATAGATGCTGGCAATTACTCCCGGAAGAGTTCCAAGCCCGAATCCCATATAAATATATCCGATCTGCGCCACGGAGGAATATGCGATCATCCTGCGGATATCTTTTTCCTTGATGGCGCTTAAAGAACCCATAATCATACCGATGATGCCGAACACGAATAAAATATGGATGACTTTGCTCTCTCTTACAATCCCAAATCCGATCACCCGGTAGAATATCTTGATCAGAAGAAAGATGTAGCCCTTGGAAACCAGGGAGGACAAGATCGCCGCGGACGACAAGGTCGAATATCCATACGCGTCCGGAAGCCACGCATGAAACGGATACAGCGCGCTCTTGATCGCAAGCCCGACAGATATCAACACCATAGACACCAAAAGCGGGATATGGTACTGCCCCGACGCGTCAAGCGCCCGGACTGCCGCCTGGATATTACTCATCAAAAGCTGTCCCGTCAAATCATAAAGAAAACATATCCCCAAAAGCAAAAGACCGGAACCCAGAAGACTCATAATCATATACCTTGTCGCCGCCTCGATCGTCCTTCCGTTCTGCCGTATCATGATTAGCCCGCAGGCGGAAATCGTATTGATCTCTACAAACACATAGGCTGTAAATAAGTCGTTCGTATAGATCAACGCAAGCAGAGAACTGAGCAAAAGGTTCACCATGACGTAATAGAGATTCTGTTTCGTTTCCTCGATCTGTATCTCCCGTTCGCGCACTCCGCCAATCATACTAAGCAGCATAATCACGCAGAAAAATACCGCCATAAGCGCTTCCAGGACGCCGACCCTGATCTCGTTCCCCCACGGCGCAGGGAAATGTCCCATCATATAGACGAACGCCTTCCCTGTCCTAACCACATAGGCAAGCACTGCCGCGGACATCACGCCAATAATAGAAATAACGGCAATATTTACACGTTTCGCTTTTTTCCCATCCAGGACAGATGAGAGAGGTCCGGAGAAAAGCGACAGGATGATCGATATAAAAGGAAGATTCTGCACAAACTCCATCACAACCCCTCCTTTTTCAGCCGTGTGGTAATCTCATCCAGATCCAGCGTATGGTATCTGCGGTACAGCCGGATTGTGAGCGAAAGCATCAGAGCAGATACAGATACGGAAACCACGATGCCGGTAAGTACAAGTCCGCTGGGGATGGGATTAATATACGCCTCTACATCCTGGACTCCGTCCACCACGATCGGCGCCTTCCTCCCTGCGACAAACCCTTTTAGGGCAAGGAAAAGATACATTGCTGTATCCATGATATTCAGCCCGATGATTTTTTTGATCAAATTTTTCTGCAAAAGCAGATTAGAAAATCCGATTCCAAATAAAATCATCGCCACCGCTTCCGCATAATTATTGATCAGATTGGTAAGATTCATCCTAGTATCCCCCCTTCCGGAACATGACATAGAACGTATACATCGTTCCTGCAACCACGACCCCGACGCAGATATTCAGTACCAGGATCAGCCCGCTGCTCAGGATCGCCCCCGGCGTTCCCAGCGGAATCACGCTCTCGATATGGTTCGCGCCGGTATAGAAAGAATAGCTCTTGGCAAGGCTGTAACACGCCAGCGCCGAAAAGCTCATGATTTTATAGGTCTTCGCTGTAAAGAATCGTTCCGTTTTCGCAAATCCAAACGCATTTACATACAGGATCAGTCCTGCGCCAATGACGGCGCCGCCTGAGAATCCGCCGCCCGGTCCTAAATGTCCTCCTAAAATCACATAGATTCCGAAAATAAAGATTGGAGGAACCAGAATCTTTGCAACTGTCTGAAGGATCACATCGTTTTTCGGTTCATGCGTCCTGTCGTTCGCTTCCCTGTATTCAATCGTATCTTTTCCATATTTTTTATCTGTCCGAAGAAGGATCAAAACAGTACATGTAGCGATAAACAGAACATGCGACTCCCCAAGCGTATCGAACGCACGGTAATCCAGGATCATGCCCGTCACAATGTTGACGGCTCCTGTCTCCTGTAATCCCTTTTCAATGTAACGCTTTGACACCTCGTTATTTGCCGGGTTTTTCGGATCTCCGAATGTAGGAAGACCTGAAACCGCGAACAGGAGCATCACTACAAGAAAAATGCAGAAAGCAACGCTGAGTACCCTGTATATCCTCTCGAACCACTTCATTTCCCGGTTATTTTTAAGGTCATAAACCTGCTCATAAATCAGGTTTCTTTCTTTTTTTCTCCGGTCTTGTCCGTCCCTGTCTTCGATCACGATCTCCTGCGGCTTCGTCTCCACTACGTCCAGGAACGGATCTTTCGTCCCGTCCAGCCACTGCCTGAGCTTGAATGATAAAGTCTTTTGATATTCATCATCTGAGAGTCTTCTACTCATCTGTCTCCTCCCCTTCCTTTTTTTCGGTCCGAATGATCGCATGGATCTTTTTTAAGGTCACAAAAAAGAGCACCGTTGTTACTCCGGCTCCTACCGCCGCTTCTGTGATTGCAAGATCAGGTGATTCGAGAAGAATCCAGATGATTGACATAATCAGACTATAGGACATGAAAATTAGTATGGAATTTAAAAGATTTTTGGAAAGGCTCGCCGATATTGCACAGACTACCAGAAATCCCAGTAAAATACAGAAAAATATCTGCATCGTAGATTACGCCTCCTTATCTTCCTTGGATATTTCCTCTCGCTTTTCTTCGCCGGACGTTTTCTTCCGGAGTTCATCCATATG